>JAMCZD010000029.1 GCA_023473405.1 Candidatus Omnitrophota bacterium | reverse complement strand
ATTCTCCAATGTGGTTCCACCATGTCTCCTCTGCCGCGCCTTCCTGGTTCGCTGACAACTCTGCAAGGCCCTAAGCAATAGCAGTGCCATTCCGTGAACGGCCCGAAACACGCGAGTTTTCGGCCTCATCAAACGACTGACCGGAAAAATGTTCCCTCCTTAAAACCGTAAACTAGGCAAGAGTTGTCAGCGAACCAGGAAGGCGCGGCAGAGGAGACATGGTGGAACCACATTGGAGAATGGGTTGGGTCCAGTTCCGCCGGCTTTCATTTGTTGGTTTGGGGACGCCAAAAGAGAAATCGCCGAAGCGCGTCCGGGCGTCCCCGCCGGGATGGGTCGGCGCTGCTGTGCCGCCCTCGTTTTAGAAGTCGCGGAATTCTTCCATGGGCAGATCGGCTTCGGCGGTGGGGCAGGTGCCCGGGGTGTCGAACGGAGGAACAGGCTTGCGGCACCTTCCATTCCCATGGATCCCGTTGTGCGCAGCGGCTTTGGATCTGGAACAGTCGCGGTTGAGCACCTTTGCTACGGAGGGTTTGGATCGCCATTCCGCCCGGCGCGGTGGCAAGGCGGGGTAGTCGACGGTTCCTTGCTGCCGTCGGCTGGTGCCGTCCACGAGGCCAAAGAGTTTGGAGACAGCCTCTTTCAAGGCGCCGGCTTGGGCGTCCAGTTCTTCGGCAGCGCTGGCGGTTTCCTCGGCGCTGGCGGCGTTGGATTGAGTGACCTTGTCCATCTGGCTTACGGCGGCGTTCACCTGTTCCAGGCTTTGGCTTTGCTCGCGCGAAGTGGCGGCAACCTCGGCCACTCGATCATCCAATAACCCGATCTTGGCCACAATATCATGTAAAACATGGGCGATCTTGTTACTCACCTGCACTCCGAATTCGGTCTTGTCGATTGCCCCCTGGATTTTGGCGGCTGTTTCCTTGGCGGCTTGGGCGCTGCGTTGAGCCAGGTTTCGCACCTCCTCCGCCACCACAGCAAAGCCGACGCCAGCCTCTTCGGCGCGCGCGGCTTCAACGGCGGCGTTCAACGCAAGAATGTTAGTTTGGAATGCTATATCGTCGATTGTTTTTATGATATTGGCAATATCGCTGCCGCAGCTTTTGATCGCTTCCATGGCACTAGCCATCTCCCGCATGCCGGCAGCGCCGTTGTCCGCCGCTGCGTGTGCTTGACTGGCCAGGTCTTTGGCCTGCTTGGCGCTGTCGGCATTACGCCTGGTCATGTTCGAGATTTCTTCCAACGATGAGCTGGTCTCCTCGAGCGAGGCCGATTGTTCGCAAGCGCCTTCGGATAATACCTGGCTGGCGGAGGCGAGCTCAGCCGCGGCGGAAGCAGTTTGATCGGCGCCGTCGGACATGGCATCCACCACGGCTTTGATCGGTTTGGAAATGACGCAAGTGAAAAGGCCGGTCAAGGCGATGCCGCCGATCAATCCTAGCATGGTAGTTGCCAGCATAAGCATTTTAAAAAAAGCGGCTTGGGTGGAAGCGGCCTTGGCGACGGAGTTGGCATGTTCGGCGTTGAGGGTCATGAGCCGGTCCATGGCTTTGTTCTCACTGGCTTGGGATAGGCGGCAGGCATGGAGGGCCTGGGCGGCAATGACCTGCTCGAGATGGTCAAGTTGAGCCGGGCTGCGGGGGGCTTGCCCGGGGGTTGCGAACTCATCATATTTCCGGACCATGCCCAAGCAGACATTGATGTCTTCCTCCCACGCGTTCCATGCCGCCTTCAGGTCTTTCCATGCGGCAGTTTCGGCGGCAGTTTTGGGTGCCGCTTCGTAGTCCATGCTTGCCGTTTCGTAAGTCCGCCGCGCCTGGGCAATCGTATCGAACTGACTCTGACGAGTATCAGCGCTTATGCTCAAATTGATGAGGGTGCGGAGGGCAGCGTTGATGATATCATCCTGATTTCGGATGAGGTCAAGGTTCTGCAGAGCCGGCAACCTTACGATACCGATTTCATTGATAGCCTTGGCGTTTCGAGAAGAACTATAGTAGCCAACCATTCCCAGGACCAGAAGGACCAAGGTAAGGCAGCCGAAGCCCAAAGTGAGTTTGGCTGATAATCGCATTTGTTTCATGTCTTAACAAAAGTGACTTTGGCCATGGGCAGCGACGCCGGATTGGGCAACACACGATCTACGTCCAGGAGGATGGCCACTTTTCCTTTGACCTTCGCCAACCCCGAAATGAATACGGTATCCACGGAGGCGCCGAAATCAGGGCTTGACTCGATATTTCCGGGTGCAATGGGGGTCACTTCCTCCAGCGCATCCACCATCAGTCCCACGCGCTGTTTTGGGCCGCTCACAGCATCGAGTTGAACCACGATCAGGCAAGACAACTCGGTCGGGGCAGCCTCGGCCAAACCGAACCTGGCGCGTAGATCAATCGCCGGGACGATTTTCCCGCGCAGGTTGAAGACGCCTTTGATGTAATCGGGCATGCGCGGAACCGTCGTGATCGGCAAAGTGCGGATGATTTCCACGACTTTAAGCACCGGAATCGCATAGGTCTCAGGGCCTAAAACGAAGCTCAGGTACCTGCCTGGCGTCCCGGTGCCCAGACGTTGTTCAAGAGTGCTACCAACGGTCATATCAAGGAGTTGTCGGCAATTCTCAGCA
>JAMCZD010000101.1 GCA_023473405.1 Candidatus Omnitrophota bacterium | reverse complement strand
GCAGAATGGTCTGGAAGGCTTTCTCGCGCAGTCCTGACGCCTCTCGGCGGAGGATGGCGGTGACTCAAGCCTGCGGGCGATCTCAAGAAGATGGTCCGCCATTCTCTCCGGCACTCCAGTGTGTCAAAAACTCTCCCGATCGGCCCACTAAAAAAGGACCGGGAATAAGGGGTATGATCGAGGCAGCAAAGCGCCTGGCGAGGAATCGTCTTAGGCAAAGATTATAGGACCGACCCCGTTTCGCATGTCAATTATCGAGATGCGCCCCCAAGAGGCGTTGGTGTTCGAGCAGGACGTAGCGGTCGGTCATGCCGGCCAGGTAATCGCAGACGGCGCGGTGCCACCCGATGGACTCGGCGCGCTTGCGTGATTGTTCACCTACCTCCATGGGGTGTTCGAGGTAATAATCGAAAAGCAGTTCCAGCCGGCGGACGGCTTTCAGGTTAGGCTCATGGACCTTGGGATTGAAATAGAGGTTCGTGTAGAGGTAATCGCGCAGCTCGAGGTTGGCTTTCTGGCGGTGCGGGCTGTATTGGACCAGCGGTTCTGGTTGATGCCGCACTTCATCGGCGGAACGGACGCGGGCCTGCAGAATCCGTTCTTCGGCGGTGAGGACGACATCGCGGACCTGGCCGTCGATCAAGCAACGGATAATGTAGCTGCGCCGGCATTCATCGGACAGGTCACCAAAGTCCCGCTGCACCTCGAAGGCCGCTTCATACCAGAGGCGGATTTCCTGATTTAGGTTCGCCTCTACGAGCAAGCCGGACTCGAGTCCGTCATCGAGGTCGTGGCTGTAATAGGCGATCTCGTCGGCGAGATTGGCTACCTGGGCTTCGAGGGAGGCGGAGCGCCAAATGAAGCCTTCCTGTGTCGTTGGATGATCGTATTGGGAGGAATGTTTGACCAGGCCTTCCCTGACTTCCCAAGTCAGGTTCAGGCCGGGGAAGCGGGGGTATTTATGTTCGAGCTCCTCGACCAGGCGGAGGCTTTGCTGATTATGCTCGAAGCCGCCGTGGCCCTGCATCAATCGGTCGAGGGCCATTTCGCCTTTATGACCGAAAGGGGGATGGCCCAAGTCATGGGCCAGGGCGATGGCGCCAGCCAGGTCTTCGTTGAGACTCAAGGCCCGCGCGATGTTGCCGGCGATTGCGGCCACTTCCATCGAGTGCGTCAAGCGCGTCCTCAGGTGATCGCCGGTTCCGTTCAGGAATACCTGCGTCTTGTATTCAAGGCGACGAAAGGCGCGCGAGTGGATGACTCGATCGCGGTCGCGTTGGTAATGGGTGCGCCATTGGGCGGGTGGTTCGGGGTATTTGCGTCCTCGTGAATCGGCGCTGAACTGAGCGTAAGGGGCGAGCGTTTGGCGTTCGCGATTCTCGAGTTCCTGGCGGGTGCACGGCATGGCGGCAATTTCGCCAGGACGATTGGCTCAGGGGGTGAACACGACATCCTCGACCGTAGCTCCCCGCAACTCGAGCAATCGCCGGATGGCGTCTTCGATCAAATTGTTGGGGCAGGAGGCGCCGGCGGTGATGGCGACGGTTACGGGGCCGTCGGGCAGCCAGTTCCGGGTTTCAATTTCGCGGTGGAGGTGCTGGTTATAATGCAGGATCAACTGATTGGATACCATTTTGGCGGCGTTTTTAATGAAGTAAGTGGGCAACTTGGCTTCGCCCATTTCCGCCAGGTGCGAGGTATTGGAAGAATTATAACCGCCGATAACCAGCAGGAGATCCAACGGCTCAGCGAGCAGCTTTTCAAGTGCGTCCTGCCGTTCCTGGGTGGCGCCGCAGATGGTATCGAAGGACCGGAAATGTTTATCCAACTCCTCGAGGCCGTACTTTTTGATCATGACGTTGCGCAACCGCCATTGCACCTCCTCCGTTTCGCCGCGGAGCATGGTGGTTTGATTGGCGACACCGATAGCCGTGAGATGCTGGTCCGGATCAAACCCGGCGGAGTAAGCGCCTTTAAATTTCTGCAAAAAAGCGGTTTTGTCGCCGCCGTTTAGGATGTAATGGCAGACGTAGTCGGTCTCTTCGAGGGTGAACACGACCAGGTAATGGCCGTGTCCGCGTGCGGTGGTTCTCGAGCTGGTGGCCTTGGTTTCCTCGTGCCAGGCCTTGCCGTGGATAATGCTGGTAAAGGAGTCGCCCGCATATTGCCGGACGCGTTTCCAAACGCTCATGACGTCGCCGCAGGTGGTATCGATGAACCGGCAACCTTTGGCCTGAAGCGTTTCCATGGTGGCAACCTCGGCGCCGAAAGCGGGTATAATGACCAGGTCATCGTGCCGCAGGTCATTGATGTCGGCCTCCTTTTCTTTGCCGGAAAGGAACTTGATACCCATGCCGCGAATCTGATCATTGACCTCCGGATTATGAATGATCTCGCCCAGGATATAGATCGGCTGATCGGGGAACACCTTGCGCGCGGCGTAGGCAAGGTCGATGGCGCGTTCGACGCCGTAGCAAAACCCGAACTCCTTGGCCAGCTTGATTATCATGCCCTTAGCCGTGAGCTGGTAGCCGCAGGCCCGGATATGGTCCACCAACTCGCTCCGGTAATGAGCGAGCACCTGGGCCTGAACCTCGGCCATCACATCGGGGCGGCGGCCAAAATTCT
>JAMCZD010000496.1 GCA_023473405.1 Candidatus Omnitrophota bacterium | reverse complement strand
TGGTCTATTTTTCATTGAAGAAAGTCAGCGACGCCGTGGACCAATCATGCGACGGCGTGGCCGCTCTGAATTCAATAACCGATAGCCAATTCTCAATGAATGCTCAACCCAGGCGCAATTGGAGAACCCATCTGAGGCCTTGCCTCACTAAACTGTGAAAACGCGCGAAATGTCAGCAGCCGCTTCCCAGGAAGCAGACCCATGGGTAGATTCATTCCTGGAGCAATTCCGCACCGGGCGCGATGCCTCGGTTTACACCTTGCGGAATTATCGCCATGCATTGGAAGAATTCATCCGATGGCACCGGCAAGAAGGCGGGCAAATGCCGGATTGGCGCAAGCTGCAGCGGGATGATTTCCGCGCCTATGTTCGTTTCTTGGGTCGGAACCGGCTGGGGCGCGCGTCCATTCAGCTCCGCTTTTCCGCCTTGCGCACCTTTTACAGGTTCCTGATTCGGCAAGGCATCGTGGCAGCTTCGCCGATCAAGAACCTGGCCCTGCCCAAGCGGGAAAAACGGCTGCCGCAATTCCTGACGGTGGCGCAAATCAAGGACCTGCTCGAAGCGCCCTTGCAGGAATTGGCCGAACAACAGCAAACATCCAAGCAACCGGTCGAGCCCGGGATTTTTCTGCGTGACGTAGCCATTTTGGAAGCCATTTATTCCTGCGGATTACGGATCAGTGAAATGTGCGGTCTTGTGGCCGAGGACATCGATTGGGGGAACCAGATGGTGCGCGTGCGCGGCAAGGGCCGCAAAGAACGGTTGGTGCCCATCGGCATGCCCGCGTTGTCCGCCATTGAACGATATTGGGCCTCCCTGCCGCAACCTCCGGCCGGCCCTGACTACGTATTCCTCTCCCACGCACGCAAGCCCGCCTTGTACCCGCGGCTGGTTCAGCTCCGGCTCAAGCGATATTTGGCTCGAGCCGGATTGGACCCGCGCATGACGCCGCACAAGCTGAGGCACAGCTACGCCACTCACCTGCTCGACGCCGGGGCCGACTTGCGCAGTGTGCAGGAGTTGCTAGGCCATGCCCACCTCGCTACCACGCAGGTCTACACCCACCTCACCACCGAACGACTCAAACGCGTTTACGATCAAGCTCATCCCCGCGCATAATTGCTGAGCCGTGTGGCAGACCTCCGGTCTGCCGGTTCAAGGAGCCTCCGGCTCCGTGTCTTTGGGGACGTCCAAACACCGGGCCGGAGGCCCGGCTGACCGGCAGACCGGAGGTCCGCCCCACGACCCGGCCTTAACCGCTACTCGCCTTGCGCGAACCAGCGCAGTTGCGCGGGGAGTGCGGGGGTGGCGCCGGGACATGAGCAGACATACGCGGCGAGTTCGTTTGCGCGGCGATTGATAAGGTCCAAGTCCCAGCCGGCCAGCAAACCCATGGCCACGGCCGCCGTGAATGCGTCTCCGGCGCCGACCGTATCCTTGACTTCGACGTGAAGACCGGCTTGCTCCGACCACCGGCCTCGGGCGTAAAGCAGGCTGCCGCCGGCTCCGCGCGTCAGCACCACCAGGCGCAATTGGTAGCGGTCCCCCAGTTCCGCCAGTTGCCGGTTGATGTCACCGTCAAGCCCGAGAAGCTTGCCCAGCACGGGGAGTTCGTCATGGTTGAGTTTCAGGACATTGGCTTGCTCGAGCGAGGTTCGAATCACTTCTTTCGAGTAAAATTGTTGGCGCAGGTTGATGTCGAAAATCCGAAGTGAATCCGGCGGCGCGGCAGACACAAGGGACCGAATGCTGCTCCGCGCGGGCTCGAGGCGCTGGGCGAGACTGCCGAAGCAGACCGCATCTGCGTCGGCAAGGGCGCGGCGGGTATTATCGTCGGCGGTCAAACGATCCCACGCCACGTTTTCGTGGATGGTGAAGTGGGGTTGTCCATCGGCGGACAGATCGACCGACACCGTGCCTGTCGGACTGGTGTCATCGATCCCGATGCCGTCCATTGCCATGCCCAGCGATTTCAGCCGGGCTAGAATCTCACGGCCCAGCGAATCGTTGCCAACCCGGCTGATCAGCCGGGCGTCAGCGCCCAGGGCTTGGGCGTGGTAGGCGAAGTTCGCCGGGGCGCCCCCGAGTTGCTTGCCCGTTGGCAGCAAATCCCACAGCACCTCGCCAATGCCAAATATCTTAAAGCTCATGGACAACTCCTTCTCCTTGGCCAATTGGGTCAGCGATTGACCGCTTTCATTCCCCACTCAGGGTAGCGCGGTCCCGAGGCCGCCCCCGGCGGAACCGCCTTACCTAGTTCGGTCAACTCTTCGTGTGTCAGGACGACGTCGAGCGCGCCAACGTTCTCCTCGAGATAGGTGCGGCGCTTGGTGCCGGGAATAGGCACGACCTCTTCGCCTTGAGCCAGAACCCACGCCAGGGCGAGCTGAGCCGCGGTGCATCTCTTGCGCTGCGCCAGCGTTTCGATGCGGCGGACCAGTTCTTGATTGCGCTCGAAGTTTTCCCCTTGGAACCGCGGGGTATTGCGCCGCCAGTCGTCCGGGGCCAGGTCCTCGATCTTTCTAATCTTTCCGCTCAAAAAACCTCGTCCCAATGGACTGTAGGGAACAAATCCAATTCCTAACTCCCGACAAACCGGCAGTATTTCCGCCTCCACGTCACGGGTCCAGAGTGAAT
>JAMCZD010000482.1:1681-2647 GCA_023473405.1 Candidatus Omnitrophota bacterium | reverse complement strand
CAGGTGATGAAGATACTGCCGCATCGTTACCCGTTTCTGATGGTTGACAAGGTGACCAGCGTGGCCGGCAACAAGATCGTCGCCATCAAGAATGTCACCATCAATGAACCCTATTTCCAAGGTCATTTCCCCGGGCACCCCATCATGCCCGGCGTCCTTCAGCTCGAGGCCATTGCCCAGACCGCCGGCATCCTCATGCTCCGCCAGGCCGAACACTTGGGCATGATCGCCTATTTCATGTCGGCCGAAAATGTCAAATGGCGCAAACCCGTCCTGCCCGGTGACATCTTGGAAATCAGCGTCGAGCTGACCAAGAGCCGCGGCAAAATCGGCAAAGCCAAGGGTGTTTGCCGCGTAGCCGGCGAAGAGGTAAGCCAGGCCGAGGTAACCTTCATGCTGAGCGAGGGATAGGTGGCTGAGGCGCGCACGACTCACCGGCCCATCGCGGGCGCTTGCCCGGTGCCAACCAATGAGCTGCTATCCGCACCGCGTCTCGCCCGAGCGCGGTCCGAGCGCCGTGCCGCCATTCAAGCATGACCTCGATCCACCCAACCGCCGTTGTCCATCCCAAGGCCCAACTGGGTCCCGATTGCCTGATCGGCCCCTACTGCGTGATCGGCGAGAATGTCGTCCTGGGTGAGGGATGCCGCCTCCACTCGCACGTGGTCATCGATGGCCATACCACCCTGGGCCGATTGAACGAGATTTACCCGTTTGCCTGCATCGGGCTTCAGACCCAGGACTTGAAGTGGCGCGGCGGAACCACTTTTACGCGCATCGGCGACCAGAACACTCTGCGCGAATACGTAACCGTCCATAGCGCAACCGTTGATGGCGAAACTACCTTGGTCGGGTCCCATAACCACATCCTCGCCTACAGCCACCTGGCCCATAATGTGACCGTCGGCAATCACGTTATCATGTCCAACGTGGCGACCCTGGCCGGGCAGGTCATCGTTGAAGACT
>JAMCZD010000482.1:563-1671 GCA_023473405.1 Candidatus Omnitrophota bacterium | reverse complement strand
GCCATCGTCGGCGGGTGCTCGAAGGTTGTCCAGGACGTGCCCCCGTTCATGCTGGCGGATGGCAATCCGGCCAAGACACGCACGATCAACAAGGTGGGGATGGAACGTAACGGCATTGCCGAACAGGCCCAGACAGCCCTGAAACAGGCCTATAGAATCCTTTTCCGCGAAGGCCTCACCATTCCAAATGCCTTGGCCCGCATCGAAACCGATTTGCCGTCCCTCCCCGAAATTCAGCACCTCGTTCAGTTCGCCCGCGCCAGCGAGCGCGGCCTCAGCAAGTAACCGTAGCAGCGTCGAACGTCAGTCCGATCGCTATTCCCGCCGTTGCATGCCGGAAACTGTCCTCGAAGAAAACGCACTCAAAACGTCATTCGGGCCAGCGCCTCCGGTTTTTCCGATGGGCCGAACGGGCGCAGCCGGAACCGATAGGTTTGCGGCGCGCACGGGATAAGGAACTGGGGATGCGGCCACGCTCCCCAACTGTCGTCGCCGCCCACGCCCATCTGGCGCAAATCAAGGTTCAAGGTGACGGTGGTGTGGCGGGTCATTTCCCAAGGGTGCAAGGCACTTTGGAGGTCGCCGGTGGTGTAGTGCAGGGCATTGACACTTAACAACGGCATTCCCACTACGGCCAGCAAGCCCATGCCCCGATCGTTGGTCAAGGCCGCCCAGCGGACGCCCACCTTGTTCCCACTCTCACCCGGCTTGGTGTAATCGGCGAAGAATTGTCCGGTCACTTCCCCCGAATAAACGGCCACCCGGGCGTCGTCGCGGTCGGCGTAAGTCTCTTGGGGGCCGCGTCCGAGCCAGGCGAGGTGCTCAAAGCCGGCGGGCAATTGCATCTGCATGCCCAGGCGCGGCAGGGACGGCAGGTTCGTGCGCCCCGGCAGGAAGTGGGGTTCGACGACGATGTCGCCGGATCCATAAACGGTGTAGAGGGTTTCCCACTTGGCTTTGACTTTGGGCAATTCCATCGTTACCCGCACGCAGACGGCATGTAGGTTCGGCAATTCATTGGCGGTCATCGCCTGCACCGTCGCTCCCTGGTTTGCCTGCCGCCAAATACCCTGGGACTGACCGATGTGGCGGCCGCGGTCGTTGTCCG
>JAMCZD010000482.1:0-553 GCA_023473405.1 Candidatus Omnitrophota bacterium | reverse complement strand
TCGGTGCCATTGAAATTCAGGGAGGCCAGGGTGCCGTCCTTGCGGTTGAAAGTCACGGTGAAGTTCTTGCCGCGCACGATGAGTCGTTCGCCGTCTGGTTGCAGGCTGGCCGGCGGCATAGCGGCAATGTCAATCTTTGGCGCCGGCGCCGAGTCGGGGAGTTTGAATTGGTCCCACGCCAGCTCGTGACCTTGGTTGGCCCAGGCGGTGTTGTATTTGAGCTGGAAGCTTAGTTCCAGGAAATACTCGATACCCGGTTCGGGTGCAAACGGCTTGACGGGCACCACGAAGGCCGCGGTCGATTGCGGCGGGAGATTCGGAAGGGACATCGCGCCTTGTTGGATGATACGTCCGTCCGCTGTGACGCGCCACTGGCCGGCGGCGATGTCTTTTAAGTTGGTAAAGTCGTAATCGTTCTTCACCTCGATCCGCCGCTCCGCCAGGGACAATGGCCGGCAATGGACATATTGATAGATGTGCTTCACCTGGTAGAGGCCGGGATGCGGTTGGCGGTCGGGTGTGACCAGGCCGTTGCAGCCTGGTGAAAGGCGTG
>JAMCZD010000137.1 GCA_023473405.1 Candidatus Omnitrophota bacterium | reverse complement strand
AGATGGGAATGAAGCACATTGGCTCAAGCCCGATGCCCGTAAGAAAGGCACGATATTCGCGTTCCACGGCGTCAAACCGCTCCCGGGCATAATCGCACAAGTCCATTTTATTGATTAATACCGCCATCTGACGAATGCCCAGCAAACCGAGCAAGTACCCGTGCCGCCGCGATTGTTCCTGCACTCCTTCGCGGGCATCGATCAGAAGCAGAGCCGCCTCGGCGTGGGCGGCCCCGGTCACCATGTTCTTGAGAAACTCCTTGTGCCCGGGGGCGTCAATGATCACGTACTGTCGATTGTCCGTATGGAACCAGATTTGGGATGTGTCAATGGTAATGTTCTGGTCGCGCTCCGATTGCAGCGCGTCCATCAGGTTCGCCCACTCAAACGGGACACCGCGCCGTTCCGCGACCGCTTCGAGCTGCTCCAGCTTGCCCTCCGGCAGCGAGCCGGTCTCGTGGAATAACCGGCCCACGAAGGTCGATTTCCCATGGTCAACATGCCCCACAATGACGATCTTGAGCTGCTGCGCAGGGGTGTGGCAGCGGACCGAAGGCCGTGCGCTGGGGGTGGAAAGGGTTGGTGGTGAATCGGTGGTAATCACAGTTGGTATGATAAGGCGGTTTGTCTGGCTGAATGTCCCTCGAACCGATTACATGTAGCCGTCCCGCCTCAGTTTCTCGAAGGCATCTTCGCTCTCCTTGTCCTGGGCGCGACCGGCCCGCTCGGCGGTCTTGGTGCGGCGCAGTTCGTCGATGATTTCACGAACGGTTCGGGCCTGGGACCGGATGGGGAAGGTGCAGGGCGCACATCCGATGCTGCGATAGCGCAGGCCCTGTTCGTTGGCAAAGTAAAGGGGAATCACCGGTATGTTTTCACGCTCGATGTATTCCCAGATATTGATCTCGGTCCAGTGGAGCAATGGGTGGATGCGGATATGGGTTCCTTTCTCGAAATCGGTTTTGAACTGGTCCCACAACTCCGGCGGCTGGTCTTCGACGTTCCATTCCATGTTCTTGTCGCGCGGGCTGAAATAACGTTCCTTGGCCCGCGTGGGTTCCTCGTCGCGGCGAACACCCACGATGACGCCGGTATAGTGGTGCTCCTCGAGCACGCGTTTCAATGCGTCGCGCTTCAGCCGCCCGCAGCACTCGACGCGGGTCGCCTTGCCGCTGGGATAGGTTTGGCTGCCGGCCAAAGCTTCTTCGTTCTTGCCCACCACCAACTCGAGCCGCCATTCGCGTATCAACCGATCACGATACTCGATCATCGACGGTATTTTGTACGTAGTGTCCACGTGCACCAACGGGAAGGGGACATGCCCAAAAAAGGCCTTCCGCGCCAGCCACAACAAGACCGTCGAGTCCTTGCCGATGCTCCAAAGCATGGCCAGGTTGTCGAACTTGTTGAAGGCCTCGCGCAGCAGGTAAACGCTTTGACTCTCGAGTCTGGCAAGATAGTCCATCAAGGGTTACTCCAGCAGGTTTCTTCCGGTTTGAAATTCAACTTCTTCTCGGCAGGAAGGTGTGGATGCCGCATTCGGTCTTGTTAAAGCCCGTCCAGCGGCCCGCCCGTTCATTTGGCCCGACGCCTGATTTCCGGGTGCAAGGCTGGCAGCCGATGGACCGATAGCCACGGTCGTGCAATGGATTGTACGGAATTCCGTGCCCGCTTATATACTCCCATATCGCGTCGCGGGTCCAATGGGCCAGAGGATTCAGTTTGATCAGGTCGCGTCCGCTCGATTCGTCAAAAACAAAAAGCTCGATGATACCGATCCGCGCCCGCGTTGGCGATTGCTCACGCCTAAGGCCGCTAATCCAGCAATCCAGTTCTTCGAGCTTGTTACGCAATGGCTGCACCTTCCGTATCGTGCAGCACATGTCCGGATCACGCTTCCATAGCTCGGCTCCGTGAGCCACAGCCTGTTGTGCAACCGTCAGGTCCGGCACCAGGCACTCGATCCGGAGACCGAAATAGTCCTCCAATTGCTCCTTGAACGCCAAGGTCTCCGGGAATAGCAGCCCGGTCTCCAGGGTGAAGACCGGGAATCGCAATCCGCTCTTCCAAGCCAGATGCATGATCACCAGGCCAGCCCCTTGGAAACTGGTGCCAATCGCCGCCCGTCCCTGGAACTTCTCCCACGCCCAGGCCAAGACCTGCTCGGCAGGGAGTTTTTCAAATCGTTGGTCGAGCGCCGCAATCTCGCCCGGACTATACCTGGTTGTCATAGCCAGAACGCAAAGGCCTGTCGGGAAACATCATCGGGACAATTTACTAGGCCAGCGGGAATGCGTCCGTTGAACCCGGTTCCGGAGCACTGACATTCCTGGAGGCTGGTAATGCCGCCGGCCAAAAAGTCCTCGCACTCCACTCACCAAACCGCTCGCCCGGTCGCCGCTCCAACGCGTAACGCGCCAAAACCGGCCGCAGCTCGGCGATCAAGTCGTCCCCCTTGACGTTGTCCTTGAACAGACGGTTCAAGCGCGTGCTCGATTCGTTGCCGCCGAGGTAAATCTGGTACTTATTGGGCGCCTTGCCCACAAAACCAATCTCCGCCGTATAGGGACGCGCGCACCCGTTGGGACAGCCCGTCATCCGGATGATGATCTCTTCCTCTTCCAGCCCCACATCCGGGTGCTGAGC
>JAMCZD010000395.1 GCA_023473405.1 Candidatus Omnitrophota bacterium | reverse complement strand
GCTTGGCTTGTCGGGCGCGACCTCTTTTGGCCTGAACAACGCGCAGGCTGCGGCAAAGGTCAATGTCCTTATGGCGAACCTCACTCGAGCGGTCGCATGGCGTCCAACTCGATCTCGAACAGCAGATCGTCCCGGCAAATATCACTCGAAACCACTTGAACGGGTATCGAGTCAATGCCCTGCGCCGCGCGGTAATCAGCCAAGAGATTGGCCTCGGTGCCCGGTTTAAAGTAGGCTATGGCGCGAGTTACGTCACCCCAAGCCATCCCCCGTGATTCGAGTATGGCCCCAACGACTTCCATGGTTAGTGCCAATTGCCCGTTGACGTTTCCCAGGCAAGCCGTGCGGCCTTCGGGGCCAATGCCGGCCGTCCCGGAGATCAACAGGCGCCGGTAGTCCGGTCCGGCCACCTCCACCGCGCGGCTGAACGAACTCCCATACTCGATAGCGGGACACTGAAGGAGAGACGGGACCTCGTGAACCTGCACCTCGTTTGACGGAACGTCGACCGCCAGCAAGCCGGCGACCAGGGCCGAACCCGAAGCATGACTGCCCCCAATGCCAGTGCTGGCAGGCACCATCCCGTTAAAGACTCGGTGCCGCGTGTAAAACTCGTTCCGCACTTGATTGAGCTCGCCATACCAGCACAGGATTTGGTCCAGGTAAAGCCAGGTCCGGGCCACTTTGGAAAAATCCATACCCACGAGTTTCAGGACGGCGTCCATTTGCTCGAAAACCCGGCGTGCTTGTTCGGGGCGTGATGTGGAAACGTCGGCGGGACGCAAGTCTCCCAGCCGGCAATAACGCGCCACTCCATCATGAAACCATGTCCCAACCACGCGGCCTTCGAACCGGACCGGCTGAACCGGAACACCCTCGATTGCCCACAGATGAGTCCCGACCAAGCCCGGTTGGTCGGCCCCCTCGATCCAGGTTACCGGCCATTGCAACGTTCCCATGGCCGTTTCGAGGGCCTTCATGCCTGCCCCGTTCCTCGAGTTCATTCCCAGGACATCCTGGGAAATGACCCGTCCTTTGGCAACCCCCAGGGCTTCAGCCGCTTTTGCGAACATGGCCTCGGGAGGTTCGCCCGCGCCTGGCACGGCGGTGATAAAGTGCTCGACACATCCTCGGCGATGGATGCTCAAGGTCCGCAATCCCGGTAAGACGCGCTTTTGCACACCCAGTCTGGTTGCCTGTTTGCGGTTCATTTATAAGGCGTTATAATGGAAGAACAACAACCTATAAGGAAAGAACAAACTCTACTAAATCATCGATTTGTTCCTCGGCCAACCCTGCGGTCTTGCCGTGGGCCTCGGCGGGGTTGTGCTCGGAGAGCAACTCCTTCATCGTGGCGGCCCGCCCGTCGTGCAAATAGGGGGCCGTCCTCCACACCTCGACCAAGGTCGGGGTATCAAAGGCCTTGCCCTTATCCATCAACTTGCCGGTGCCAATATCGTGCGATTGCAGGTCGGTGTAGAGCGGGGCCGGATGGCACTCGGCACAACCGGTCTGGTTGAATATCTTCTGTCCACGCTCGGCCGCCGCGCTCAATTTGCCGTTCACCAGGTATGGGCTGGGCACCGGCTGCAGAGACTTCAGGTACTCGTCAATGGCTTGGGCTTCCTCCTCCGGACGCACCGAATACAGGATGTGGGTGATCCCGGCGCGAACGGCAGTCTCAGCCGTGTCCCGCACTCCCAAACTCATGGACGGCGGAGTTTTATGCGCCAGGAGGAGGCTCTTGGTGTTCTTGGGATTCCCCAAACCGTCATTGAGCAAATCCCAATTCAGGCCATCCGGACGCGAGTCCTCGGGATGGCAACTGGCGCAACTCTGCCAATGCTGAAAGCAAATCGTCGCGTCATGGAAAAGCATTTCGCCACGGCGAACCACGGTGAGCTGCTCCTTTGGCCCCAAGGCAAGCGTCTCCGCCTCACTCTCGGGACCGGCGCTCAGATTCAGTATGCCTAGACTGTCGCTGAAGTATTCCGCCACATACACGGTCGAACCCACAATTGCCAGACCACGGGGACCGTTGCCGTCCAGCTTGATCCGCCTACGCAAGTCGACCAGGAAGGCCAGGTCATTCGGGACGTCGGCGGCAGTTAACGAGACGCTCGATACTTTCTCGCCGGCGGCGACCTTGGCCAGCTTGTCGTGGAGTTTGGCGCGGTCAATGACGCTGATCTCATGAGTGCCGGCATGAGCGACACAGATATACTTGCCGTCCGATGTGCAAGCCACTCCCCAGGGATTGGCAGCCCCCAGGTCCACGTCGTCCAACAAAACCGTGTTGAGCCATTCGCACTTCGCCGTGTCAATGATACTCAACGCGCTGGTGTTCATCCAGCCACGTTCCAACTGGGTCGTAGGCATTTGGTACCGGGAAAGGGTGTGCGTAACATAAACATAACGGCCACCCGGCGAAAAACAGAGGCCGCGCAACCCCGTGCTCCCATTAGGCAGTTGAATCGAGGCAATTACCTTCTTGGCCGCCGTGTCTATAACCGATACCTCCGCGGCAATGTAATCTCCGTCCGCGCGTCCCACCGGCAGCAGATTGGCCACAAATAGCCGGGTCCCGTTAGGGCTAAGCGCCGCCGCAACGGGTTCGCGCCGGACAGGTATGGTGGCGATTTGACCTTGCG
>JAMCZD010000217.1 GCA_023473405.1 Candidatus Omnitrophota bacterium | reverse complement strand
TTTTTCTGCCGCTCCTGCGCCTGCAGTTACAGGAAGTGCGGGACATCTGCATGCCGGCGGAGGGTGTTTTTCATAACCTGATTCTGGTTTCCATCCGGAAGTCGTACCCCGGCCATGCGCGTAAGGTGATGCACGCCATCTGGGGGCTTGGGCAGGCGATGTTCAGCAAGTGCATCGTGGTGGTGGACGAGGAAGTCGACGTGCAGGACGCGCGGGGCGTCGCGTGGAGGGCGCTGAACAACATCGACCCGCAGCGCGACATCGAGTTCGTGCTGGGGCCGGTCGATTCGCTGGACCATTCCAGCCGGCTGCCGGACTTCGGCTCCAAAATGGGCGTGGACGCCACGCGCAAGTGGCCCGGGGAGGGCTTTACGCGGCCCTGGCCGAACGTGATCGAGATGAGCGCCGAAGTGAAAACCAGGGTGGACGAGCTTTGGAAGGCCGCGGGACTGTGAAATTTTGATTCGTTTAGAATCCTTGGTAAACTGGAAGAGATCCCTCACGGTGGGCGTAGCTCAGCTTGGTAGAGCGCCGGATTGTGGTTCCGGTGGCCGTGGGTTCGAATCCCACCGCCCACCCCAACACCAACACCACTCGGCTCAGAGTCCGGCGACGTGCACGGAGTTTGCCAGCCCCAGGAACTGCAGGACTCGGATCGCCATCCAGCTCATATCAATCTCATACCACGCAAGGCCGTGGCGTGCGGAGGTCGGATGAGCGTGATGATTATTATGCCAGCCTTCGCCGAAACTCAACAGGGCGACAAGCCAGTTGTTCCGGGAATCGTCGCGCGTGGTGAACCGGCGCCGCCCCCAAAAATGCGTTAACGAGTTGACCATCCAGGTGGCATGAAGCCCCATGGTGACGCGGAAGAACACTCCCCAGAGGAGGAAGTCCACTCCGCCGAACGCCAGCAGCAGCACGGACACAATCAACAGCGGCACATAGTTGTACTTTGAGAGCAAGACCAGGAATCTGTCGCTATAGAGATCGGGAGCGTAACGGGAACATTCGGCAGTGCGGCTGTGAGTCGAGTCACCCACGAGCGTCCAGATGATGTGCGCCCACCACTTCCCATCGCGCGGCGTGTGCGGATCGCCCGGCTTATCGGAGAATTGATGATGAATCCGGTGTGTCGCAACCCAGGAGATCGGACCACCTTCCAAAGCCAGCGTGCCACAGACCGCCAAAAAGTACTTGATCCATCTTGAGGTCTGAAAGGAACGATGGGTCAGGAGGCGGTGGTAACCCATGCCGATACCAAGGCTCAAAGAAACCCAGTAGAGAACAAGTGCTGCAACGAACGCCGGCCAAGTGAAGAAGAAGAGGGCAATTACGGCCCCAACGTGGAATACGCTGAACACGGCCACTGAGACCCAGTTAATTCCATCTCGCTTTATAAATGGTGTGGCTGTATTATGCATTGCGTTCGGTTGTGTTCTGTGCAAGGGCCGGACCAATCGAACCAAAAAGACAAAGGGGGCAGCACTCGCCGCCCCCCAGTCCTATTCGGGTTTCAATTACCAGCGTTGCCGCTGGCGACCACCGCCACCACCGCCATTGCCGCCGCGGTATCCGCCGCCGCCGCCGCGATCTTCCTTCGGCCTGGCTTGGTTTACGTTGAGCGCCCTGCCTTCGAATTCCCGTCCGTTGAGAGCGGCGATAGCCTTGTCGCCCTCGCTATCGTTGCTCATTTCCACGAATCCAAAGCCCCTGGCTCGCCCCGTGTCACGATCGGTTACGACGTTGACACGGTCCACCGTGCCGTACGGCTCAAACAAAGATCGAACCGCATCTTCAGTAGCGTCGAAGCTGAGGTTTCCAACAAATATATTTTTCACTTAATTCTTCTTTCTGAAATTTGCAGAGCGGCGAATCGAGGACAGGATAGGCGGGTTTTTTTCCGGACTATGCGAAAGACCTAAATTAGCAGAGCTGTCAAATACACCTTTATCATCGCACGGGACGGGCTGCGATTCAAGCACTAAATCGCGCTCCGAATGGCAGCCGGAGTTATGCGTCGTGCGGGCTTCGGAGACTGCCGGCGTCACATCTCGGCGAGAGCTGCCTTCCCGCTCTCCACCGCTGCAAGCTGGTCTTTGCGCCGGATTGCCCGCGCCATCGACTTGACGTGCGGTATGGCTCGGGCAGCCCTTTCGGAAACGGGGACAAGCACGGGCGTTTTGTTCACAGGATCGGTCCTGTATCCCTGGTAGAGGGGGCGGGCCATCTGGTGCATTTCATACGAACATTCGCCCGCCAATTCCATCTGATCCTCCCATCCAATCTTCCCTGCGCTCTCCAGCGACATCAAAATGCCGCGCAAAAGAACCTTGGTGCTGTCATATAACATTAGTACGCCTGTTCTCCTTCCAGGTTTGCGACCGCGTGCCAAGCTTTAGCGAGCGGAATCAACAGTCTAGGCTCGGGTCGATCCGTCTTCCGAGCCTGTTTGGCGTCGGAATAAATCCGTTGAATAGGCAATAGCTTATACCCATTGTAGCAGACGCGGGTCCGTGGTAGAATATTGCTGGATTTGATGCTCCCGCCGATTCAAGGCCGACTCGTCTAGCAGGTTCTGCTAAAGTCGTATCCTTTCCAATTAGCCGCGTTCAAATCAGAAGAGGACTTAAGAATATGAAGAACATCTATGTA
>JAMCZD010000169.1 GCA_023473405.1 Candidatus Omnitrophota bacterium | reverse complement strand
CCAACACAGGAAATCATCTGGTCGGTCTTGCCGCAACGGCGGTACTCCATGTTGGGATTATAATTGATGATCTTCGTGTTGGATTGGTCCGTGCTTGATGAGTTGGCTGCGACCGCCGCGGTGGCGGCGAGTGCCACGCTACCGCACAGAAATTCACGGCGTGTCAACGTCCCGTTGTTCGTATTCGATATGCTTTTCATATGTATTGCAGCTTGATTAGCTGGATTAAGGTTTCGTTTGGTTGATTTCAACTTTTCGCCCGGTTCTGGCCGACTCCAAGGCCGCCTCCATAACCTCCATCTCCTTGACTCCGTCAAAAAAGTTTGGCTCGACCGGCTTTCCTCGCTCGATGGCTTGGAGAAAATCCACAACGGCGTGGGTGAACTCGTGTTCATAGCCAATGGTGTGCCCCGGCGGCCACCAGGCCGAAATATAAGGATGCACCGCTTCAGTAACCATGATGGTTCGGAATCCCTGGGCATGCGCCGGATCATCCAATGAAAAATGCTGAAGCTCATTCATCCGCTCCAAGTTGAAGAGCAGGCTGCCTTTGCTGCCGTAAATCTCAAAGTAGTTGTAATTCTTCCGCCCGGTGGCAAACCGGGAGGCCTCGAAGGCGCCCAGGGCGCCATTGGCAAATTGCACGAGCATGAAAGCGGCGTCCTCGACGGTTACCTTGCCCTTCTCCCGGCGAGCCGTGCCGGCGATAAACGCCGAAGCCACGTTGTCGTCGGCCAGCGGACGCTCCGTGATGAAGTGCGCGGTCATGGCGCTCACACTCTGGATGTCCCCGACCAGGTAACGCGCCAGGTCAATGCTGTGCGAGTTCAAATCCGCATGCGGACCTGACCCGGCGATCTCCTGCCGCAACTGCCAGGTGAGAGGGAAATTCGGATCGACAATCCAGTCCTGCAGATAGGCGCCGCGCCAATGGAATATCCGCCCGATCCGCCCCTCGTTGATCAATTGCCGGGCGAGAACGACCGCGGGCACCCGCCGGTAGTTGTGGTTCAGGAAATGGACCACGCCGGCCGCGACCGCCGCGTCGCGCATCGCCCGGGCATGCTCCAGGGAAACGGAAATCGGTTTCTCACAAAACAGATGCTTGCCGGCGGCAGCCGCGGCTATGGCGATTTCGTGGTGCAGGTGGGAAGGGACCGCAATATCCACAATATCAATGTCCGTCCGCTCGACCACCTTGCGCCAATCAGTCGCGGTTTCTTGCCAACCCCAGCGGGCGGCGAACTCGTTCAGTTGTCCCTCGTTCCGTCCGCAAACCACCTTCCGCACCGGCAATAAATTTCCCTGGAAGAAATGAGGCGCATTGAGCCAGGCATTGCTGTGTGCCTTGCCCATAAACTTGTAGCCGATCATCGCGACGTTTAAGGATTTTGCCATAATGCGCCACTCCTGCTCAGTTGAATTTACCGGCGATTCGCCTTAGTTCGATAACGCTCTTCTCCACCGCGGCATCTTCGTTGTCCTGATAATCCGGGTGCAGGAAATCGATTTCGACAGCGAGAAAACCCTGGTAATGAACCTGGTGCAGCAGCTCGGCCAATTGCTGGTTGTCCACCAGGCCGTCGCCGACGGGCGTGCAGGAAAAAAAGAACCATTCGTCAGCCGAGACTCCCTTTCGCGGTTTCAGGTCCTTGATGTGCGTGGCATAGACATACTTCGCCAATTTCCGCATCCCCTTGATCGGATCGTCCAACAGCCGCAAAAAATTGCCCGTGTCGAAATTCAGCCCCAGCCAGGGCGAGTTCACGCCTTCGAGCAGGCCGAGGATTTCGTCGGCGGTGAAATCAATGTGGTTTTCCACCGCGAGGCGAATGCCCACCTCTTCAGCCGCTTCAATAGCCTTTTTAAACATGCGAATCAAGCGCTCAATCTGCGGCGCATGTGGCTGGTGCCGGAAAGCCAGGCTGCTGCCGACGACGCGCATGACCTTGGCTCCGATGGCCTGGGCATGCTTCAGGCTGCGGATCATTTCCGCATAGGCCGCTTCGTTCGTCCCGCCTTCCAAACCATCGGGATGTCCCCAGGCGAAAACCCTCTCAAACTGGCAACTATCGAGCACCGCCTTGAGCTCGCCCAGGTATTGGGAGGAGAATTCCGGGAAAAAGCATGATTCCAACGATACCCCGTCAACCTGGAGGGCCTTTGCCCTTTTCAGGAAATCCTCCATGGACATGGCTCTGGGCGGCGGCCGCTGTTGCGGGTATACCTCGCCAAAGAACCGGTGATAGCAATAGCTGTCTATGCCTATTTTCATAATTGCACCTTGAGTTTCGTCTGGTTGATCGAGTGCGCCTGATCGGATTGCGGTTTTCAATGCCCTGACGCCCAAAGGGCGCCGCGGCGGATCAATTCGGCCACGCCGGCGGGCCGGAGCGATTGAGCGGAATGCCCCAGCAGGGTCTGAAACACCCGGCCCTTGCCGTAGTCATACGCCCATGCCATCGGTTCCTCCTTGCCGGTGTTTTTCGATCGCGCCGTGGCCAGAGGTTCGATCGGCAGATCGCCATCCTGGTCATAATAGAGTTCGTCCACGGTTTCAAAGGACCTTATGGTCATACCTTCGATAATGGGATGCTTTACCTGGGTAAGGTTGACCTTTAACGGACCATAGGCATCGTGCGAACTCTTGCCCTT
>JAMCZD010000124.1 GCA_023473405.1 Candidatus Omnitrophota bacterium | reverse complement strand
CCGAACCATGACCTTCGGCCAACGCCGAGAGTTGGCCCGGCGCCTGCGGGCCATCCCGCTGGAGCAGGTGCTGCCGCTGTGCGGTGGCCGGCCCGACGGCCACGACCCGCACAAGTGGCACACCCCGGCTGGCACGCTCTCGCTCACCGGCCCCAAGTTCATGAACTGGACCTTGGGCGCTGGCGGCGGCGGGGCCATTGACCTGGTCATCCACTTGCGCCACCTGGACTTCAAAGGCGCCCTGGATTGGTTGGCCGGCAACTTCTCCCAAGTCCTGCCCCCCGAACCGGCGAGGCCGCCGCCCCCCTGCGAGCTACGGCTTCCCCCACCGGCCCCAAGCCAACTGGCGCGCGTGCGCCATTATCTAATCGCGCAACGTCGCCTGCCCTCCGGCCTGGTGGATTCGCTCATCGACTCGGGCTCCCTCTACGCCGATGCCCGGGCTAATGCGGTGTTCGTCCTGCGCGATCCTCAAAACCACCCGGTAGGGGCCGAGCTTCGCGGAACCACTCCTGTTTGCTGGCGCGGCATGGCGCCCGGCTCCCGCAAAGACCTTGGCTGCTTTGGCATTCCGGCTGACCCGCACCCGGCGATTATCCTTTGTGAATCGGCTATCGATGCCATCAGTTGCTTTACCCTTCATCCCCAATACCGCTGCCTGTCGACCTCTGGCGCTCGTCCCAATCCCCGCTGGCTTGTCGAGCTTCTGAACCAAGACCATCGAATCTATTGCGGCTTCGACGCCGATCCCACCGGCGATGCCATGGCCCAGGCGATGATCTCCCTCTATCCGGCCATCCAGCGCCTTCGTCCCTCCCGAAAAGACTGGAACGACGTCCTCCGGTCTCGCGCCTAGTCCCTGCCTGGCTCCTTCCCGGCTCCTCGAAAACCCGACTCGGCGCAAACTCTTCGCCCCCGTTCCCTCAATCGACTACTCGGAATACTTGAAGTACTACTTGGAAAAGAAAAACGGCCGCCTCATGCCCAAGCGATGTCTCAATTTATCAGAGCAGAAGCGGCTTAATTTATCTGAGTAGCAACGTCAAGTACCTTATTTTGCGTGTAGTCACAACTCCACATTACACATTGGTCCACGCCTACTGTCGGAAATGCCACAGCCGATTCGGTGGATTTCAATTGCCATTTCAGGCTCCCATCGGATCGTATGGCATAAAGCCAAAAACCAGGTTACCGCCTTGTCCGATCACTGGTGAACTACTATACCCCTTAAAACCATAAGCTGCATCGGCAACCGACCAGAGGGTCGAGCCCGAGGGGCTGAGAGCTCGAAGCTCGCTGCTGGTTCCGGTCGTCTTCACATAGACTGTGCCGTCCTCGGCCACCACCGGCGTTGTGGTATAGCCATTGAATGGAACCACCCAACTCTGGTTGGTCTGGGAGCAAGTGACCGGTTCGATGAACGGCCCATACCCCTCCCCGTTCTTGCTCCTCACCCAGTAGCTATACACAACACCGGCCCGAGTGAATTCGTCGTCGAAGCCCAAGGTTCCGAACACGTTCGTGGCCAATGGCTCGGCCTGGTCAAGTCCTCCCTCCGCCGCCCGCCACACTTCATAGCTCTCCGCCTCGGGCGCACTCTCCCATGTAACATGAATCACCGTGCCTCCCGGCGAAACAACATTGGCCGCCAGGTTTGTAACAATCCCCGGCACGGTCATTAAACCTTCGGTCCGCCCGTGATTCGCCAAGTCACCTTGATACTTCGGCCACGGAGCGGCTGCCAGGACCGTGTCCGTTCTCAGGCTCCACACCAACCCGCAGTCGGTTCCAAAAACAACCTGGCCACCAGGGGTCAGCGTCGGAGGCGTTCGAATCGCACTACCCGCGTTAAATTGCCATCGAGGCGAGCCGTCGGCGTTTACCGCGTGAAAAGTGCCGTTTAACGTGCCGAAGAAAATCCCGCCATCCGCCCCACCCACCGCCGGCGCGCCTACAGCGCCATCGGTAGTTGCAGCCCACCGCACAATCCCGCTCGAGTCCACGGCCACCAGCGCGTTCGTGTCCGTGCCCACATAAATCGTCCCATCCTTCCCTACCACGGGCGCCGAGATGAAGTCCGCCCCAGCAATCAACCACCGAATGGAGGCATCGGGCCGCACCGCTACCAGGCCGGCGACGCTCGCGAAATAAACCCCGCCATCGGGGGAAGGCGCCATCCCGATCGGACTTCCTGTCGGACCGCTGTCCCACCACACCAAGTCCTCATCGGGATGGAGAAGGCAAACCCCGTAAGGTCCCCCTATCCACAGACGGTCATTGCCCCACAGCAATGGTGGAGCAAAATTGGCCGGCGCCTGAGCGTACCACATGTTCGTCAAACTCCACCGGATGGTTCCGTTCGGGTTCACCTCGTACATCCCCCATCTCGGGTTGGAACTATATTCCTCGGTTTCGGCATACAGAGTTCCATCCTGTCCCACCGCCGGTGGACGAACAACAAGCGGCGTACTCAGTTGCCACAGCAGGTTCCCGTCCTGTCCCAGCGCGATCATTTCATTCTGTGGAGGATATGTTTCATCGGTGAGGGTGGTGAGCATAAGATAGATGGGCATGGCTGACCTCCTTTATCTTCGCTGAAATCGCAATAGGACTCTCTAATGGTAGACGCCCACGCGGAAAAAATCAACTGGTTTGAAAAA
>JAMCZD010000274.1 GCA_023473405.1 Candidatus Omnitrophota bacterium | reverse complement strand
CCATAATGCCAATCCCGCCCCAGATTCTCCTCACACGACCGCAGATGGGCTGAAGGATCAAACCGGCCTTCGTATTCGTGCGTCTTGCGGTGGACTTGGTTGGGCGCGGCCGATCCATCCGAACCTGGTCGAAAGCTGGTGGATGCTCTTTACAACCTCGAGGCCAACGATATGCATCCCGAACTCGACCGGGAGGTCCTTTGCCAATTCTTCGCGGGCTTACCTGAAGGGATTTGCCGCGAGATTCACGCCTATTTGCATGAGCCGAAGTTTAGCCACAGACTTGCCGATCTCCACTCAGCATGGCACCGCATTCAGCACGAATACGAAGGCCGGTTTGATCCTTCAGCCCATCTGCGGTCGTGTGAGGAGAATCTGGGGCGGGATTGGCATTATGGCCAACCGCTGATCGCCAATGCCGTCTCGCGGCAAGACCTCGCCACCGCCGAGCACTTTGTTGAACTGACGTTATCGAGCTTGCTCCGAGGGTCCCGTGAGGCGCCGTGGCAGCCTGAGCAGTCGTTATTGCCAAAATCCCAATACTATCGCGCGGAGGAAGAAGACCAGGCGATCCTAAAACTGCTCGATCAATGGAAGGATATCGCCGCGAAGCGCGGTAAACCCGAACGCGTCGCCAACCTGCGCTTCCAACGGGTGGTGCTGCAATCACCGGAAGACTGGGCGGCAGTCCTGGCGGCCTCCGAGGAATATCAGAGTCAGCCTGTTGACCCGGCTGTAGCCGCGCAATTGTTTGCCGAATGGCGTCAGCGCATTGCCATCGCCTGCACGCAACAAGAATCCGAGAGCAAGCCCGCGACCGATACCTGGGTGCACCGGTTGATCGACGTTCAGCGCAACCCGTCGTCGAACCAGAATGCGTTCATCGAGTATGCGGAGATATGGCTGGAGTGTTGCCAGAAACATGCCGCTTTTTTCGAAAAAAACTGGCGGTCACTAGCCCTGCTGACCCGGAACTTGCCGCTCTATAGGGAGACCCAGGCGCGGTGTCCCACGTTCCACTCACATGTGCTGGTCGAAGCCTTGCATGTCTCCGCGGACCTGGAAAAGAGCATACGCCAGGCACTGGCATTGCTTGGCAATCGAGCGACTCGAGTTCAGGTCCAACCGGTTTGGGAACAGCACCTCCACACCCTGGTGCCGTCTCCAGGAGGTAACGGAGCCTCTTATCAAGGCTCAGCCCTTTGGATGAAGGCCCTGTCAGAGGTTAATCCGACCGATTACGGCGTCCTTTTGAGCCGGTGGAAAACGGCGTTCGGACGCCGGCGCAACCTTTGGCGGGAGATGGCTTCCATGCGTTGCCCGGGATTGTGACCGAGCCGCGCTCGATAACCGTAGTTGAGATGGCAGCCCGAGTTTGCTGTTTACTCCCCAGACCCTCAACTCCACTCTTGGCACGAGCCTGGTAGTTGGCAACACCTATCATTCCTATTGGGCTGATGACGAGTTTCTGGCTAATATAACCGTGGACGAAGCGGGCAATTGTTTCTTTACGGGTAATTTCCTTGGTGACCTGACCCTGGGCAGCACCAATTTGACCAAAAACTTTGGGCTGGGAGTCTGGGCAGACCGACTTCAGTGAGGGATTGATTCCCAACGAGATTATTCAGGGCAATGATTGCGAGGCATACCTGAAGGAAGCGCCAATTGCGATAACGGCAGTGCCCGATCCCACGGTCTGGGGAGTAACTGGGAATGTTGCTCACAATAATCAGGCTTGTTTCAGGTCTGGTGCAGGGTGTAAATGCACATTAGTCTAAAATGTGAAAGTGAATGAGCGCGACCCGGGAAAAACCAATGAAACACTACTTCACCTTAGCCGCTGTCTTACTGTGGTCGCTCACCGTGTGGCCAGTCGCCTTCGCGGCCGAACGGATTTCAAAGCCCAACCTTGTCTTCATCCTGGCGGACGACCTTGGTTATGGGGATGTGCATTGCTTGAACCCGGAACGCGGCAGGATCGCCACACCCAACCTCGACCGGCTGGCCTCGCAGGGCATGACCTTCACCGAGTCGCACTCGAGCTCGGCGGTCTGCACCCCGAGCCGCTACAGCATTTTGACGGGGCGCTACAACTGGCGCTCGAGTCTTCAATCAGGTGTTCTCGAGGGATTCAGCCCGCCGCTGATTGCCGCCGGACGGCTCACGGTGGCGGAGTTGTTGAAGCAAGCCGGCTACCGGACCGCCTGCATCGGCAAATGGCACCTGGGCCTGGCCTTCTCGACGACGAGCGAAAAGCGTGACCTCTCCAGGCCAATCATAAACGGACCGATCCAGCACGGCTTCGACTATTTTTTCGGCATCAGCGCGTCGCTGGACATGCCGCCGTTCGCGTTCATCGAGAACGATCATTTCACGCAAGTGCCGAGTGTCACCAAGCAATGGGTCCGGTCCGGGATTGCGGCGCCGGATTTTGAAGCGATCGATGTGTTGCCGGAACTCGTGCGCAAGGCGAAAGATTTCTGCTCCGACAGCGCGAAGGCGAACCAGCCGTTCTTCCTTTATCTCCCGATCACGTCACCCCACACGCCGCTGGTGCCCACGAGGGAGTGGCAGGGCAAAAGCGGCCTGGGTCCCTATGGCGATTTTGTGATGGAAACCGACTGGGCCATCGGTGAGGTCCTGGCGGCCCTCGCCCAGAA
>JAMCZD010000088.1 GCA_023473405.1 Candidatus Omnitrophota bacterium | reverse complement strand
GAAGGGCATGGTGCCGGAGCGATCGCAGAGATCGAAGAAAACGGGTTTATCGATAAGACCACCGCCCCAGACGCGGAAGAGGTTGAAATGGGCCAAGGCAGCCGAACGGATGCGGTGCTCATAGAAGTCCCGGCGCGGACGGCCATACAGGAGGTCGCAAGGAATCCAATTGCCGCCTCGACCGAAGATGCGCCGGCCATTGATCTGGATCAGATACCGGCGCTCGGGTGGCGGTTGGGGGAGTTGGTGGGCCACTGCGGCGTCGGTGGTGTAATCGATGTATTCGACGCTATCGAGCGCCTCGGGATTCTGAAGCATTTGAAGGTCGCGCACGCCGAAGGCGACGGTTGCGTGGTCCAAGGCCGCCTTCCCATCGGCGGCGCGGACGGTCACGGCTAATTCATATCGGTGTTGCGGTCCGTAGCCATTGGGCCACCACAGCCGCGGGTTCGGCAGGATGAACCGGAACGGCACGACCTGGTTTGTTGCCGTGACGTCCAGTGATTGAGTCACAACGGTGGGCGGGTCGTCGGCGGTCAGGCAGCGGACAGAGTATTCGAGAGAGACCTTTGCCTTGACTGGTGAATCGAGGTTCACCTTGGTATAGAGCAGGGCTTTGTCATAGGGAGGCGATAAGCGCGGTTGAACGATCAGGTCCGATAGATAAGCCCCGTCGGTGGCAATCAGCCGGACATCCTGCCAGATGCCCATCGTGATAATTTTCGCGCCCCAATCCCAGCCGGCGTTGGTCTGGCATTTCCAACGCGGATAGGCCTTCCGCAAGGCCTGCATGACAGCCCATTCGCCTGCCCCGCTGGCGATTGTCTTTTGCACCTCGGCGGGAGCGGCATGAATGAGCACGGCCAGGGTATTGTCTTCGCCGCAACGCAAGGCGCCGGAAACCTCAAACTCGAACGGGGTGAACTGGCCTTCGTGACGACCGAGTGGTTGGCCGTTGAGCCATACCTCGGTCGAATAGTCCACCGCGTCAAAGTGGAGTCGGACCCGTTTATTTTTCCAGTCCGGCGGAATGCGAAAGGACTTTCGATACCACCATTCACGACCGGTGACCCAGGCAATCTCACGGCTGTTTCGTCCGAAATAGATGGGTGGGATTTTGCCGGCTCGTTCGAGGTCCCAATGAATATCACCGGGAACAGTGGCGGCATAAGACTTGTCGATTGGATAACCCTCGGCAAAGGCGCGCTGTTTGATGCCATCGCCGGCGGAAAACGAGGCAATGGTCCAGTCCGTTCCACTTAACAACAGTTCCTGTCGACCGTTGTCCGGCGTGGAAGCGGCACGCCCTTGCCATGGGGACAACGTGAACGCGGATAGAATTATGAGAGAGCCCAGTAGAAGGCGTTGGACAAATCGAATTTTCCTCGCTGGGCCGGCGCACGGTCTGCCGATTGGAAATCGGCGATACAGCAGGTTAGGAAACCTGCGCCACGCGCGTTGGGCCGGCGCACGGTTTGGCGATTGGGAAATTGGTTGTTTCGTAGCGCAACAGACTTCCGAGTCTGCTGTGTCGCGGGTTTCCAACCCGCATCGCGCTGGGCCGGCGGAACGGGTTCGACTATGATGTGGTGCTGCTGACTTGGTGCTGAGATAATTCATAGTTAGCCTTGGATTATTGGTGGACTACGGCTGGATCGTTCGTATTCAAATGGCAAGTGGAACAAGTGGTCGTCAGCTTACAGGGGCGGATTGCCGCCCCTGGCGTTTACAGCTTGACCGCGAACGGGCGCAAGCCCGGGCCTTGCAGTGATCGAGCTGATCTGAGACAGGGCCACCGGTTATTGATTTGGAGGCGGGTTCAGGCGGAACTCGGCCATTTGAGCTGACCACGGCGCCATTTTCACGCTCACGGTATAGGTTCCGGACTCGACCTGGCCGGCTGCATTCGAGACTCGATAGCCCGAGGGCCAGTCGAGGCCGATTTGGTCGAGCGGGATGCTGCCGGAGATGGTCCGGGTTTGGTCCGACAGATTGAACAGGTTCACGACAAAGGCATTGTCTTGGGGCAGGACGTGGAGGTGAATTTCCTCGTTGATACCATAGAACTCGCCCTTTTTATAGAACCGTTCGCACTCGAGGTAGCGCCGCATGGCCGCCTTGTGGGCTTCCCAGATTTTGGGATCGGGATTTTTGCCTCCGATGCCGAGGTGACGGCAGGTGCTGGCGTACCACCAGAACAACAGGGCGTTGGCATTGTCGCTCTTGAGGTTGATGTGGAGATAGATGGGAATATGGTAGGCCAGGTTCACATAGTAGAGTGAACGCGCCCGGTTGCTCTTCAGGTCGTCCATCGGATCCCACATGTATTCATACCCCCAGAGCTCGTCGAAATCGCCGGGTTCACCATGCAGGAAATACGTTGGTGTATAACGAGTATTGACTCCGGCGACGATGGGATCATGGAGCTCGATAAGCACGGAGGGACAGTCGGCGTGGAGCAGGCGTGACAGGCGGCGGTAGGCGTCGCAGTGCTCCTGCCGGGTGAGCGGCAGCGAGTGGCCGTGGGATTTGTCCCAGCACTCACCCGTGAAGGCGCTTCCGTCGAACATGACGAACGCGGCTCCTTTTCTGCCAAGCTCGATGAGCCGGCGCGCCTTGGTGTCGACGTAAGCGGGTGCGGCGCTGCACAGGGCATCCAGACGGT
>JAMCZD010000542.1 GCA_023473405.1 Candidatus Omnitrophota bacterium | reverse complement strand
ATCGGTCGGGTCGAGAATCCGGAGCCCGGATGGCTCTACACTGAAACGGTGTCGCCACCCTGCGCCTTGTGGATTGCCGGATCGGGCCATGTTGCGCAGGCGGTGGCGCCGTGGGCGGCCCAGCTTGATTTTGAAATCACCATTTTTGACGATAGACCGGCCCTGGCGAATCCGCGATTTTTCCCTGCGGGCACCCGGTATCGCGTGGATGCCTGGGAAAAAATCTTGAAGGAACCGACTCCAAAGCAACCGGTTTTCGGGCTGATCGTGACGCGTGGCCACCAGCATGACGCCTTGGTGCTGCGGGAATGGCTTCATCGCCCTCTTGTCTTTCTAGGCATGATCGGGAGCCGGCGGAAGGCTCGCTTGATCTTCAGCCAATTCATCGAGGAAAAAATCGGTAGCGCGGAGGAACTGTCGCGGGTATTTTGCCCGGTTGGCCTGGATATTCAGGCGCAGAGTGTGAACGAGATCGCCGTGAGCATCCTGGCTCAGCTTATTCAAAAACGCGCGGAGTATCGAAATGAAAAAGAAAGCGGTCATCTTACTGGGGCTGGGTTGGCTGGCAGTCAATAACGTGGCGGCTGGCGACATGCCCAGCGGTCGATTGATCGAATTGCACTCATGCGAAGTCTATGCCGGTGGTTGCATCGTCTCGAGCCAGGCAACCCTGGAAGGCAGATACATGCTTCGGATTTGGGATATAAGCCAAGGGGTGTATGCCGGGGTAGACCTGGGCGGCCTGCAGGCGATTGCGTTGCAGGTGTCCCAGGCCAACCTGGCGCAACCGCGGGCCGGGTCGGCCAAAGCGGTCGTTTATTTGCCGGCGGCGGCCACCGATGCGCAGCGCAAGGCGTTGCTCGAATGGCTCAAATCGATCGATCCCGAATTCGAACAGATTCGTCTGCATACACGGGTCGTGCCTATTCACCTCGAAAGATCGAGTTCCGGCGACGCGGTATCAGCGGGTAAATATGTTCACCTCGAGGTTCGCCCTCTCGAGCGGTGCGACACCGGCAGTTGCGGCGAGCAACTCTGGTATCAGCCCCGCACACCGACCCTTGCCTTCACCGTCGGTCTAAATCAAAGGTCCGAAGTGCGGGAGCCATGGCTGGAGCTTAAGTGGGATGACCGGGGCCAGCGGAGCGTCTTTGTCGCCCGGTTCGGCCAGGATGCCCCCTCAAATAATGTCTATCTGAGCGCCACCGACTGCGACGGACCGGCTCTGAGTTTGTATTAAGCGCCGGCGGGCGGTCTCGGGCGTTGGGGATTCTTGCACCGGTCGGGCTCGATCGAGACGCGATGTGGATTGCCCAAACGCGCGGATGAGGGCATCCGCGCGCCTACTCCCATAACGGTGGCTATCGTTGATTTTCATTGACGCGGCAAAATAACTTGACTATATTTCATTGTGTCAACAACCGTTGAAACCAACCAACTCCGCACGGGCGCCGTTATTCTGGCCGCCGGCGCTTCCACCCGCATGGATAAACCCAAGATGCTCCTGCCGTGGGGGGCCACTTCGGTAATTGGGCATTTGATCGCCCAGTGGCGCCGGTTAAAGGTCGAGCAACTCGCCGTGGTTTGTGGTTCGGTGGACCTTCAACTTCAAACAGAACTGGACCGGCTCGATTTTCCGGCCGCGAATCGGATTCTGAATCCGGCGCCGGAACGAGGCATGTTCAGCTCGATACGATGCGCTGCCCGGTGGACCGGTTGGGGCGCTGGTTTAACCCATTGGGCGATTGCCTTGGGAGACCAACCTCACCTGCGGCCGGCTACTTTAAGCGGGTTGCTCGAGTTTGGGGCGGCTCACCCGGAAGCGATTTGCCAACCAAGCTACCTCGAACACGCGCGCCATCCGGTCCTGATTCCCAAGTCCCCTTTCAAAGAGCTGGCCGAATCACCCCACGAAACTCTGAAGGATTTTTTGAAAATCGAGCGTTTTGAAGTAATGTGTTTCGAAGTGGACGATCCGGGGCTGGACTTGGACATCGACCAGCCCGCCGATTATGAAAGAGCCCTTCAACTATACTTAAAAAGCGCATGAGCCAATCAACGCCTGCCGACTCGAAACCAGGTTCACTTTCCCGGCGCACCTTTTTGAAAAGTATCGGCACATCCGCCGCCGCAACCGCCGCGGCGCGGATCGAGACTGTTGCCCAGGAATTGGAAAAGGTAAACGCGGAGCGGGTTTACGGACCGTCCGCAGTCCCGATAACCCTCCAAGTGAATGGCCGGGACTTGAAGCTGACAGTGGAACCGCGCGTTACCTTGCTGGAAGCCCTGCGCGGGCACTCTTCATTTATTGGAAGCAAGGAGGTGTGCGACCGGGGCACATGCGGCGGATGCACGGTGCTCTTGGACGGGCGTCCGGCCTATTCCTGCATGAAGCTGGCCATCGACGCCCAAGGCCAGGCCGTTACTACAATCGAGGGCTTGGCCCAGGGAACGAAACTCACGCCGGTGCAACTGGCTTTCATCGAGAAAGACGCCATGATGTGCGGGTATTGCACGCCGGGATTTGTGATGAGCGTAACCGCCTTGCTCGAGAAGAACCCCCACCCCACCCTTGAAGAGATTCGCCATGCCTGCGCCGGAAATCTTTGCCGCTGCGGCACTTATCCGAGGGTTGTCGAAGCCGCTTTGAAGGCGCAGGGTGGCGACAC
>JAMCZD010000156.1:396-2676 GCA_023473405.1 Candidatus Omnitrophota bacterium | reverse complement strand
GTTCCCAGGATGCCCGCCGAGGTTTAGCAAGGTAGTCTCGCCTGGCCGGGCAGTAAAATGAATCCCGACAAAGCCCGCATTTTCCGGTTGCTCGGACAGTTGTTCGTCGATGCGGAGGGCCCGCCAAACCACCCGCTTGCCAGGCGGAACGAAGTCAAACTGGAAGGTCTGTTCTTGCTCGGGTGCTTCACGGACGAAGGTGTTGAAATCCAAAGCGAGATTCCCGATAAATGGGCCGCGGTACAATTGGGGCAACATGGCATCGGGGCTTACGATGAGGAGTGTGTTTTCCCCCGTCGAACCCTTAGCCGGATGAAGAGCCGCGTCCAACTTGCTCCACGGCTTCAGGGTCAGCTTGGGCCATTCGGTCAGTGTCTCGACGGACGCCTCGGCAAAGCCATCCTGGCTGGCGGCGACGAGGGCGCAAGCCTCTGGATCGGATAAAAATGTGAATCGTCCCTCCCGATCGGCTCTGGTGATGCTGCACACGCGCGGCACGAAACTGGCATGGCCGAGCAAAGCGGTGCTGGACTCGGTCAGCAGGGCCACTTGAGCGTAGGCGGCTGGCTGGTCATTGGCGCCGACCACGTGGCCTCGAAGGAAGGTTCCCCTGGCCAAGGCAAAGTCCAGGTCCCTTTCTTTTTCCTTATCGAGCCGGCGCGAATAGGCCGGCCAATAACCAACCGCTTCCACCTTGAGATAGTCAGGTGATTCCTCGGGAAAACGAAGCGAGAAGGTCCCTCCCCGTGCCCGGTAAACGAGGCGCCGATTCCATTCAACCGATCGCTCGACGGCCATGCCGTAGGTGACATTGAAATCGTTGATGGGTTTGCCCGTTGCCGCGTCTTTCACGGTGCCTTTGACCTGGAAAAGCGGTGTCATGGTGACAACGACATTGGTGCCTTCGCTTGACGCGTGCTCCGGGTGGTAATCGGGATGCGTCACCTCGATCGCAAATTGCTCGGAATTCTGGGGGACACCCGCGTAAGCCCAACGGCCGTTGGCATCGGTAGTGACGGTTTCGTTATAGCCGAGGATGGCTACGCTAGAGCCGGCGACCGGTTTTTGTTGGGCATCCTGGACTACGCCGCCTACTGCTTTGGCCTTGAGCAATCGAAGTGTTAGATTTGTGGGCATTTCGGCGGAATCTGTAAAGGAATCGACTATGGACACATAGCCGGTTTTGCGGACGCTGGCCTTGAACTGAAGGATTTTGCGATCGGACATAGCGGCCTGGCACTGTCCCCGGTCGTCAGTGCTCAATACTTGCAGCGGCTGCCAACCATACTCGTCCTGAATTTCGAGCCTGACTTCAACATTGGCAATAGGCTTTTCTGTTTCGGACTCGGACACCGTCACTGGCATGAATTTTCCAGGTTGCTCGGTCTTGAGACGCCCTGCCTCGCGGAGCTTTTGGACCAGCGCCAAAGTGCGTGGATCAGTCTCCCAGCCGATCTGTGATTCGTAAATATCTCCCGAAAAGGCCAGGTTAAGGGAACCGTAGTTCCAAAGGAAGCGGACCAGCGGCACAACGGGACCGAACGTCTTGGTTTGCTTGGTCTTCCATTGTTTCATCGTCATCCTGGCGGCCTCTTCACCACCCACAAAGCGCGAGGCTGGGGTAGTGTTGAATTCGTAGTTGTAAGAGGTGTGAATCTTAGGGTCCTCGATGTAATGCGGTCCCAGTTGGCCGGTGCGCTGTTCCATCGAGGAAATGAGCAGGTTCGTGTCGGTGAGATACTTGGGGTACAGCTCCGACAGCCAGTCGGGTAATTCGCCCTGGTGGTCCTGTCGATAGCCCTTTATCGCCTTGTAGATTTGGCGAAAATGTTCTCTGTCAATCTCGAGATCACGCTCTGACTGACCGGTCGTATCCGCTCCGGCGGCATCCTGGGCTCGGAGCAGATTCGTGACAGGTGGATTCAGAGACAGCCAAGGGATAAGCGCAAAGACAAGCGGAATGGTTTTCATAGTCTTTTGACCTGGGCAATTTAGTATACAACATTCATTGCGATTTGGCTGAGCTTTGTCAATATTAAAAGAGCCCGCTGCTGCGCAGCATCGAACGTCAGTTCGATCAATATTCCTCGAAAGTGCCTTGGGCAGGCGAGGCGCGGGGCAAAAAAATAGAGCCGGCTGACGCCGGCTCTCGATGGTAGCGTTGAATGTGAGTTCGATCGCCGATTATTTCGTGCCAGCCTTGCTTTGCGCCTGTTGCAAGAGGGTTTTTGCGCGTTTGGCAAGGTCATCGTTGGCGGTAGCCTGGCGAACCTTTTGTAA
>JAMCZD010000156.1:0-386 GCA_023473405.1 Candidatus Omnitrophota bacterium | reverse complement strand
GTGGCGGCGTCTTCCAGGTAAGGGGTGATCATATCCAGGGATTCAATGCTGACGATGCCGCCCAAGGCGCCCAGGAGGAGCTTCTTTTCCTCGTTGCGCTGGATCAAATCAGCCGCGTTTTTGCACATGGATAATCTCTGGTCAGCGGGCAGATCGGCGTGGGCGGCCCAACCCAAATAACTGCGCAGGCAAAGCAGTTTATCATCCCCTGTGGCGGACTCTTTGGCCAGGGTGAGCAGGGCAGGGGCGACCTCAGCCGATTTCCAGGCACCAAGCACACGAATCGCCGCGCCATGCACCTGCGTGTCGGAATTGTCAACCGCGGCGCGAACGACCTCGAGCGCCTTGGCGCCGCCAACGGTTCCGAGCACGCGCAGCAGAGCACT
>JAMCZD010000383.1 GCA_023473405.1 Candidatus Omnitrophota bacterium | reverse complement strand
GAACCGTTTCGGTCTTGGAAAAACTCGGCCTGGTTTTGGGCCAAGACGGCCGAGGTACCCGGTCCACTGTTGTCCGATCCAAACGCGTGGAACTCGAATGGTTCGAGCATCGACGGTATTTTTGGCGCGATGATTGACAGCAAGCAGGTGCATAAACTGCCCGTGCCATGGTTGTTGGCCCTGTTGGTTGCCTACCTGGCGCTTATTGGGCCGGTTGACCGCTTTTGGCTCCGGCGCATCAACCGGCAGATGCTGACCTGGATCACCTTCCCGATCTATGTCGTGCTCTTTTCCGGACTGATCTACTTCATCGGCTACAAACTGCGGGCCGGGGAGTCCGAGTGGAACGAATTGCACGTGGTCGATATCGTTCCCCGCGGCGCCAACACCGACCTGCGCGGGCGCACTTACATGTCGATTTATTCACCGGTCAACGCCAAATATCCCCTGGCCAGCGATGTCCCCTTCTCGACCATGCGCGCCGAGGCTCAATGGCTCGGCAGCGCCGATGCGGGCAGTGTCCGGATCGACCAGCAAGTCCACGGTTTTCGCGCCACGGTCGACGTGCCGGTCTGGACCAGCCAGTTATATGTCAACGATTGGTGGCAGCCTTCAGCACCGCCGTTGAGTGCGCAGGTCGTGCCGCGCGGAACCGGTTTTCAGGTTACAGTCCACAATTACCTGAATCGAAACCTGAGCCGTGCCTGCCTGGTATTGAACGGGCGCGTGTTCGAGCTTGGCCTGCTGCCGGCGCAGCAGATCAAGTCCTTTGATTTGGACATGGCCAAGGGGAGACGGCTTCTGGACTTTTTCGCCAATTACAGTGTGGACTTCACTCAAGCGGTGCAACAGCGGCGGCGAGCCTTCGGCGGCGAGTCCACCGCCCGCAACTGGGACGTGCCGGCTTGCGTCATGGCCGCCAGCTTCGTCCCTCAAATCGAGCTGGGCAGGCAATTCTCCGGCGGTTATTCCGGTGGTTTTCTCGCCCCGGATGGCTTTGACCTAACCCCCCTTGCACAACGCGGTGATGCCATTTTGCTGACCTGGGACGCCGGCCATTCGCTCATCCAGTCCATCGCCAAATTCGATCCGCGCCGGTCCCAGCGTGACACCCTGTTCCGCCTGGCGGTGACGGTGGAGAAACCAGCCCTCTGAACCGATGACTGCACCCATGCACTTCCATTGCCGCATCTTCCACCCTCGAGTTCCTTACTAATTCAAGCCTATGGCCACTCCACCCAACCATGCCGGTCCGGCGGTTCAGACCTTCGGACTAACTCGCTATTATGGCTCCCTAGTCGCCCTGAACGGCTTGGACCTGGTGGTCAACAAAGGCGATTTGTTCGGGTTCATCGGTTCGAATGGTGCCGGCAAAACTACCACACTCAGAATCCTGGCTACATTCCTCGAACCTACTGCCGGACGTGCCGAGATTCTCGGCCATGACATTGTGCGCTCCGCTGACGCCGTCCGGCGGCTCATCGGTTATATGCCCGACTTTTTCGGTGTGTATAAGGACATGGAGGTGACCGAGTACCTGGATTTCTTTGGTGCCTGCTACCGGATTCCGACCGCCCAACGGGAAAAGACCGTTCAGGACGTGCTCGAATTAGTGGGCTTGTCGGAAAAGCGTGGCTCATTGATTGGCGCATTGAGCCGCGGGATGCAACAACGCTTGGGCCTGGCCCGGGTGCTCATCCACGATCCGCAAGTCCTGTTGCTCGATGAACCCGCCAGCGGACTCGATCCGCGCGCCCGCATCGAAGTCATGGCGATCCTGCTGGAACTCCAGCACATGGGAAAGACCATCATCATCTCCTCCCATATCCTGAGCGAATTGCAGAACCTGTGCAACCGCGTCGCCATTATCGAGAAAGGCAAACTCATTTACACCGGCGAGGTCCAGGGTGTGCGCGACCAATTCGCCGTGGGCCGAACCTTCTGGATCAAGACGCTGGGCAGTGAGGACAAGGCTATTGAATTGCTACAGGGCCGTTGTGAAGTAGTTCAAGTGGATCTGCTGGACGGGCGCCTCAAGGTGATTCTCCGCGATCACGACACCAATCCCGGTTGCCTCGCCGAGACGCTGGTGATGGGCGGGATCAAATTGGTTGGATTGGAGGAAGAAGAACTTGGTCTCGAGGAGGTCTTCCTTCGCGTCACTCGTGGAGAAACGCAATAACTAATCAGGGCAGCGCAGCAGCGCTGCCCTACCGGAGGTAAGTGTTTCTACCTACTCAGCGGCTTGAACTTGAACTTCTGGCCGCCAACTGTCGCCTCATACATCAATCCTGTCCTGGCCATGGTGAATACCGCCACCCCTTGGGCGTATTTCGCATTGGCCGACGCGCCCTCGGCCGCAGCCACTACGCTGGCCTGGGCGCCCAAGGCAAACTTGCTTTCCTCATTTTTCAATGCTGAACCTGGCGGGAGCCAACTGCCACGCGTCTACCACCCGGGCGTTGGCGTCGCCACCTTTGGCGCAGAGCTTGATCCCGGTGGCTTCTCTGTTTTTCGGGAATATCTGTTGGGTCACGCACTGGCGGTCGTTGGCGAAGACTTCGAGCATCGGTTTATCCATGAATACGCGCAATCGGAGCGGTTCATTCGGTGGCAAGTGGAACGGAGCTTCCACCCGGTGTTGGAGGTTCTTGGGACCGAAGTAGGTTTCGATGGGGCCGGCCGAATACTTCACGTCCTTCCGCAAAGTGGAGCGTGACATATCAATTATCAGCTTCCCGGCAGGAGCATTGTACCAGATACCGGTCTCCTCTTCGCCATCAGGTGAGCAACGCACCTTGAGACCGATTTCAGAGGCTGTGCCTGGCGCGATTTCTAGCGCCAGTTCCATCGAGTCGCCCCGAATGCCGGGCAGCACCACTTCCGAATCGGCCTTGACAAGACAATGCTCTATTTGCCGATGGTCGCGCCGGAGCGACTCGAGTTCCTTGACTGGTGTGATGCGCACGGTGCCGTCCGGACCCAACGCCAGCACGCGGGGAAGACTCTGTGTGCCCGAACCGGTAGCGCGCTGGGTGGACATCAGGCGCGGGTCCGTCACCCAGGCCCAGAAGATGCGCCGGCCTTGATTGTCCAGAAGACTCTCCGGCGCGAAAAAAGTTCCGCCCGGCCAATTCATCCGCACGTGTTGTTCGGGGAAAAACCTGGCTTGGCGAGGATCGAACCGCCCGATGTAACAGCGCGCTCCAACCTTGTGGCTGATGCACAAGAGCACATATTGGTTGCCCAGTTGAAAGAAGTCCGGACACGAGCAGTCCTCGTCTTCGGTAGTCCATGAGAGGTCAGGATGTTCGTAAAACGGGTGGAGCGGCTGCCAATGGACCAGGTCGGCGGATTTCATTACGTAAAGTGTGTCTTTTCCGTTCGGCAGTTTATTGCCGCCGAGCAGACAATAATAGGTATCGCCCTCCAGCCAAATGTAAGGGTCCCACACCTTGTAGATGCCCGCTGCCGGGCTGCCGGGTTTTGGTATCGGGATGATTGGATTCCCCGGATGCTTTTTCCAATGAATCAGGTTGTCATCCTGGGCCGTGGCAACGCAGACCCCGGCATCAATACCGAACCAACAGAGCATCGGGACTCCCGCCTTGTTGGTAAAGGCGTTTCCGCTGAAAATGCCCAGGTCGGGATCGCCCGGATGCGGGGCCAAGGCGGTGGGAAGGTAGGTCCAATTGACCAGGTCGGTGCTGGACAAGTGCCCCCAACAATGGCCGCCATTGGGCAGGGTTGGGTCCTGGAAAATGTACATCAGATGGTATGTGCCCTTCCAATAAATGCAGCCATTCGCATCGTATGGCAGGCAGACTCCTTCTTCCGGCAGGGCCGTGACATGCCATGTCGGCCAGTCCTCGGTTTCGCGGGTTCGAGTCGACTCGCCCCCCGTGGCAAAATAACTCGATGGGCCTGGCAGATGAAGGCGTCCGCCGGAAATGGTCGCTCCGCCGAAAAGGCGCCCGGCAGGGAAGGCGCCCATGAGATCGGTGGCTGTATCGCGTTCGAATGACCACCAGGCCAGCGGCTTGGGGGTTGAAGGTTCATTCGGTCTTAGATTTTCAATAGCCTTTTCATCGAGCGCCTGGTCATATATCCGCGCATCTTCGATGGACCCGGTGAAGAAACAATTGGGCCGAGCGGCGTCCGTGTGCCGAAGTCCCATCAATACCCTGCTGGAGGTGTCGAATGTGGCAGGCTCAGTTTGCATGGCATACTCGGCGTACCGCCGCCCGTTCCGGTAAATGCTTACTTGCCTTCCGCGATAGACAATCGCCAATTGGATCAGGGCATTGGTCGATCCAGGGTCATTCGGCCACAGGTCCTGGTCCTGTTGGGTCCGGCGGAAATAATCGCTGCCGGCCATCCATTTGCCCGGCTTTATCTCGCCAAAAACCATCGCGTCGAACTCGCCTCCGGGATTCTCGAGTGTCAAGACACTGCCGCCGCGCTGGATCACATTGGTGAAGCACACCCAGGCGACCAGGGTTTTATCTGTTAAAACCGTGCGTTTCGAGGCGGACTCGGCTTGGAGGGCCGGTAGCGAGGACAACACGCAAGCGATGGCGAGAACCAAGGGCGTGGTCTTTGCCGTTTTCATGATTATTTGTCCGTCCCACGTTCGGTCGTGGTTCAGTTATGGCAGTTCCCGGACGCGCAGGTTGCGAAAGTCGAACGACCTGTCCTCGGCCTGGATGCCAATGTAACCCCGAGTAGCATCGATAACCTCCGTCTCCCATGCGCGTTCATTATTGACGTCGAGGGTTGCCTTTTTGCCTTTGACTTCGAGGCGGAACTTGACCCATTGATTCAGCGGCATTTGGGGCGTGGTAGAAGGCACAACCTGGCCGTAGCCTTTCACAAGGCCGCCCAAGGAATCGTACCGAAGGTTTACCTGCCAGCCGTCCTTCGGCCAGGGTTTGCCTTCCAAGCCGGCGCGAATGAAAATCCCGCTGTCGTATTTGGGCTCGAGGGCACGCCATTCAAACTCCAGGACAAAATCCTGGTATTGCTTCCCGGTGCGCAGCCAGCCCATGCCTTTGACCAGGCGCAGGTTGCCGTCTTTGACCACAAAGGTGACATCGTGCACCGGCACCCAACCGGCCAGGTCTTTGCCGTTGAAAAGCGACTGCCATCCGTCTTCCGGGGCTTCCGCCATCAACGGGGTTTGAAGCAGCAACAGGGAGGCAAACGCGATGCCTCGCAAGAAATGGTTCTTCATAGTGTTCATGTAAATGAAATTCTTGCCGTAATTCACACCTTCGAGTCAAGCCTCGAGGGCGCATGTGAACATGATTCAGCGGTTTGCTTTCCAATTCAAGCGCACCACCACGCCCTCCGGACAGTTGGGGTAGCGGACGATGACAGTATCCGCTTCGACCTGGCAGGTAATTGGAATTGTGGCGCCATTCACGGTGAACGCCTTGGCTTCCTTGACTTCGCGCTCGCCACGCCAGAATCGTGCAACGCCGTCCGTTTGAGCGGGTGCTTGCGCCATAAATGCGGTAACCCAAGGCTGCTCGTTCCGCGCCCGCAACCGGCCAGACACCGCCAGCAAACGGGGCCGGTCAGTCCCGGGTTCCGCCTTTGCCAAAAAGGCGCATTCGTGGGGAGGAACCGTTGGGTTCTCCGTCACCGTCAGCGAGGGTGTCAAGAGATTCACGAAACGACCTTCAACCCGGAATTCGTTCTCCAGGGCGTATACGCCGACGTAAGGCCCCCGGCGAACCAGGAACCCGTTATGCTCACGGTATCGATCCCCAGCCAATTCATAGGCGTGTCGAGCCAAGGACCTAAACCATTGCGAGCCCTCGGTGGTCGCGCCCAGGCAACCAGGCGCAACACCGGCGAACATCAACGTTCCCTTGCCGACCACAACTTGCCAAACAACTGGATTGGTTTCGCCGGCAATTCCATAGAGAGGCGTGGCGCCCGCCGGGACCGGGTAGATGGTTAAGGGGTAGGACTTGGGAATCCGCAGGCCGGGCTGGGCCCCCGTGAGGGCGTTGGTAACCGACTCGAGGAGCAATTCTGTTTCGGAATGCGCCACGACACGTGGGCGCCCAAGGTCGAGCCCCATCCGCTTGAACAGGTCTTCGCCGGGACTGCCGAATCCACTCAGGTGCCACCATGAGTTGGTAACCGCATTGTAAGCGTCCGTGCCCCCAAAAAAGACCAACGTGCCTCCCGCCCGAGTCCAATCAGCCAAGGCACGGTTGATCGCCGACTGAGCCGGTTTGAGGAAATCATAGGATACGAGCAGGGTTCTCACCGAAGACAGATACCGGGGTTCGACGGCGCGGTCCAGGGACAGCACCTGGACGGGCACGCCATGCAATACCAGCGGCATGGCCAGGCCATAAAAACCGTCGTAATCGCTCGGCGCGGGCTCGCCCCGCTGCCATCCCATCGAGTCGGCGACGAAGGTCCCGATGCGTTTGCTGCCCGCTTCGCGCCGGCTGTCCGGGTAGCGCCACAGGTCGCACAAGACGCCAACGGCGGTGTTGATTACCGTGGCATATTCCCTGGGCACCTTCGGGAGAATCCGATTCGGCCAGACCAATACTTCGTAGCTATCCACTCTTGGGAACATCAGCGCAGCCAGGAGGGTTCGCTCGTAACCGTGCCGGTAGGCTTCCATCGGCCGATTGGGCGTGTCCTCCATGGGATCGATGAGAAACCACAATTTCTTCCCGGTGCCACGCGTCAAATGATAGCACGAGCTGTATTCCAGGAACGCAACCTCGAAGATGCGCGCCTTACGCTCGCCTTCAGCCAGGCACGGGGTTTGCGCGGTGCCGGTCCAGACTTCGGCGATGATCTCCTGTAGCCACGGCAGCCTCACCAGCTCGTTATGAGGGGCAACAATGTTCCATTGGTAATAATTGACCGGGCTGTGAAAGGCGACCAGGCGAACCGCGGCAGGTTTCCGTTGCGCCGCGTCTTTCAGGATGGCCTCGACGTGGCGCCGGAACAGGATGCCCTTGAGCTGTTCGGACCTGTATCGTGCGTCCACGCTGCTGTGCGGCGGTTGCCAAGGAGTCCCGAAAACGGCCTGCCACTCCTTTTTGAATGCCGTTGAGTAACCCGTGTGCGCCCAATATTCCGGCTCATCAAATCCAACACCCGTGGCGCCTGCCTCGAGCGGTCCCACATAATACCGCTTGGCCAGCTCGGTCCGCTCGAGTGTGGGGACCTTGTAATAGTCCTTCGAGTCGCCCACGGCCGATAGTTTTCCCTGCCGGTCCATTTGGACTTCGTCGAGCAGTGGGCGCACCTCCCATCCAAACCGGCTGTGGACCATCGTTTGCGGTTCAAAACCCTTTTTCGCCCAACTCGAATACATCGCCAGGTCGCTCGAGGTTGACAAGAAATAGAGACGCACCGCATCCGTCGGCACTGCCAATTTCGGGTCGTATGGGCCGGCGTAAAAGAACGAGGTGTGGGGTGTGACCGGACGGGGAATGATGGAGGCATGATGACCCGGTTCGACGCCCATCATGGTCTCAACGGCTTCGCCCAGGCCGTTCGATGCCGCTGACCATGCGACTTGCCCCAAGAGTAAAAGCCAAAGTATTAAATAGGCCATGGATTATAAGGCCCGGGGGACGCGGCGCTGTAATTGCCCAGATGTGGGGTAGACCTTTGGTCTGCCAGTTACTCGGACCGCCGGTCCGAACTATCAATTTCTCCCCATTGCTGGAGCCAGAGGCTCCTTGAACCGGCAGACCTGCGGTCTACCCCACTGTCCCGCCTGAACAGTTGCGCGGCGCGCTCCTCCGGGTCTTTGGTGTTTCGCTTCGGCCGCGTGTATGCTTATGGAATATAGCTCGGCTTGTAAATTCGATGGACTACTCCGGCCGAGCTCGGGTCGATCACCAGGCGCGGAGCCTGGGCTGGGGTAACGTTAGTCAGGGTGATCCATTGATTGCCTTCGAGATAATCGATCCGGGTGGCCATGCCCGCCGGGCCGTGAAGGGTAATGCCCGAATACACGCCGATGTCCAACAGCGGACGTCCGCCGGTCAACACCATTAAAGATGCGGGATCGCTGGTGACTGATCCCTTGGTATTGCTGATATTGACCGTGTAAACGCCAGTTTGATCCGCAGTCACATTCGACAAGGTCAGTGTAGGGCTGGTTGCGCCAGGCAAATCCGCACCGTTGAATTTCCATTGATAATTCAATGCCGTTTGCGATTCGGCGACTACTTTCAAGGTCACGTCGACGCCGTCGATCACGGTCGTGCTCCGAACTGGCTGGGTAAAGATGGTGGGCATCTCGGGCGGAAGAACGACTTGGCTCGGGTTATCAACGAGGTACTGAATCTGGCTGTCGTCCAAGGCCTGGTTGTAGATTTGAACTTCGTCCATCAAACCAACGAAGTTGGGATACTCGCGGTCCGCGCGGGTCCCGATCCGAACCACCGCGTCGGCGCGCTCGGTCGTCATGTTGACGTTGCCGTCCCAGTTGGCGTAACGCCCCGGATCAGCCGGCCCTTTGCCATGACCATCAACATACAATTTCATGGTTGGCGTTCGCGACGGATTATAAGTAAAGGCGATGTGATGCCAGTTGTCGTCGTTTACTATGATCCCGGGACTCTCCACAAAGCTGGTCCCGAAAGCGCCCGAGGTTTGCGAATGAAAGAAGAGACCGGCCGTTCCGAATCCGTCTCCTCCGTACATTTGGAATTGCTTGCTCGGGTCGCCGCCCTGTCCCCAGGCATCGGCGTTTCCCTTGTAGACTATGATTCGTTCACCGGTAGCCGCAGTCTTGATCCAGGCGGCGATTGTGAAACTCTGACTGAAGTCGAGCGTAGCCGGGTTGGCCAGTTCGACCGCGCTGTCCACGCTGTCGATCCGGATGGCGTTGCCATTCTTGCCGGGCTCGAAGGCAGGTTCCCAACCCTCGGTCCGCATATGGCCATTATGGTTGCCGGTCTCATCGTTGAGAGTATCGTTGAAGCGGAAATGCGCCACGAGCGCCGCCGAGGCGTTGCCGACCGCCAGAGTCGCAACTCCAAGCGCAACGGCGGCGAGCATTATCGACCTCAGCTCACAAATGGAATGTTTCATAAGACCTCGTATTGGTTAACTTGTTAAAGGATTCTGAACATCTTTCAGAAGGGATTGATTCATTCGCTTTCACATTGTCGTAGCGAGGCGGGAACAACCGCGTTGTCCTCGCTTCCATCAGTTCCTTATTGCTGCGGCAACAGGACGGCCCGGTAAAATCGCTTCGCCGCATTGGTCGATTGGACATCGTAAAAGAGATACGGGCTACTGGGCAGAGTAATGGTCGTGAGGGTGACCCAGTTGGTCGTTCCCCCGATGGTATCCGCGTATTGTATTTGGTGGTTCCGTCCGGGAAGCCCTTGGATAAGGATGCCGCCGTATTGGTTCACGCTATACACGCCGAGGGTGGCTGAGGCGCTGAACACGTTCGCCCCGGGTGCGGATACCAGGGCACGATACTGTGCTCCCTGGTCGGCGGGTGTGAGCGGTGGCGTGGTGTAAACAGCCGCAGTTGCGCCGGGAATGTCGGTGTTGTTTCTCTGCCACTGGTAACTCATGGTATCTGCTCCGCTGACCGTTGCGCCAACGCTGAAGGCGGTGGTGGCAGTGGCCTCGCTGAGGATGCTTTGCGGTTGCTGGGTGATCGTAATGCTGACTGGTCCCGGAGTGATCGCGGGGATGGCGCTGGGAGCAGTAACCTTGATGCTGGGCAGGCCTTCCGCCTTGATCAAGACATAGTCCACCTCGTAGTCGGTCTCGGCCCCATTCGACGGGCCTTCGATGCCGGCGTAACCCGTCCGGCCATTCTGTGTCCAGGTCGATTGCCAATCGGTTGGTTCGGGTACGGTGCCATCTGCAAGCCAGACTTTGGCGCTGATATTGTTGGCGCCAGAGCTGCTGGATTGGCGCAAGCGCATCCAGTACCACTCGTTGGTCTTCCACCCTTGCCAAGCCGCGGGTCCGGTGGGCCCCCAGGCAACGTAGTCATTGAGCAATTGGAAGTTGTTATTCACAAAGAGTAAGTTGATCCCCGCGCCCGGATGCTCGAGGTTGGGATCGCTGGCCACGGCGACCCCGGCCCGCGAATCACCCGTCGTGTAAACGTTCATCTTGATCCGAGCCAGCACTTCCTGCGTGTCGTTGCTGTAACCCGGCGCCGTGTAAAGCAAATGATTCGGATCATCCGGCATGCCCGTTACCCGCAGGACGCCGCCATCCTGAACGAACGCATCCACGCCAGTGGCAACCCAGAGCGGGTCCCGCGTCGCGGCCTCGAAATCGTCTTGAAAACCTTTTACCGTCTGCCCGACCTCGAGGGGAAGATGGACGTTAACCACAAATGATACCTTGGTGTCGGGGGCGATCAGGTTACCCTCACCGAAAGCCATGTCCCGAACGTTGTTCACGGTTAGTGTGTAGTAAACCGAGGCAGGGGTTAGACTTGAAGAAGTGCTGAGCCGGACGGTCGTCGAGTTCTCGACGGTGGCCGCCGATACGCCAACGCCGCCGCTCAGGGCGTAATTGGCCACCTGGCCCGCGGTTACCGCGGCAACCGGTTCGGAAAACACCACCATGATTTCCTGCAATTTATGCGGCCCGGTCACAATGCCATAGACATTTTGAACGACCGGCGGTGTGGTATCGACATTGACGGTCAGAATGGCTGGATCGCTGATAATGCTCCCGCTGGGGTTGCTGATCAGCACCGTGTAGGCGCCCGCGTGATTGGTCGTTGCGGGTGAGATCGTCAAAGTATCGCTGGTCGCCCCGGCCAGGTTGGTGCCATTGAATTTCCACTGGTAACTCAGGGTGCTGAGCGCCTCCGCCTGCACGGAAAAGGCCGCACTGGCCCCGGCCATGACGGTCAGGCTTTGCGGTTGACGTCGAATGGTCGGCATGTCCGGAGGAAGTATCACCTCGGACGGGTTATCGAACAGATACTTGACCTGGTCCCGGGTCAACGCCTGGTTATAGATTTGCACCTCGTCCATCAGGCCGCTGAACGTGGTATACCCGCCCGCGTTATCCCGTCCCCCTATCCGCAAGACGTTGTCGGTCCCATCCGGTTGCATCACAAAATCACCGGTAAAATATGCGCCCGGGTCCGACCCGACCTTGCCAATCCCATCCACGAACAGGATAAAATGGGGGCTGTTAGTCACGCTGTATGAAACGGCCACGTGATGCCAGTTGCCATCATTGACCGTTATCCCGTCGCTGGTTTGCCAGGTGCTCCCAAAGGCGCCGGAATCGCCCGTGAAGAAAAAGATGCCGTTGCCACCATACACTTCTCCTCCATACACGTTAAACTGACGGGACTTTTCCGCAAAACCGGCGGCCGGTCCTTTGTAGAGCACGCAGACCTCGCCCCCCTTGGACGTATTGACCCAGGCGCATATGGTAAAGTCCTGGCTCAGCTCGATCATGCCCGGGTCCACCTCCAACGAGGACGACTCCGAGTCAATCAGTATAGACTGCCCGCTGATCCCAACATCGTATAACGGGATTTCCAGCGGGTCCCGCAAACTGGCATTGTACCTGCCGGTTTCGTCGTTCAGACTATTGTCGAAACGATAATGCGCCACTAACCCCGCCGACACCAGCGTGGCGGACAGGACCAGGACGCTTAATATGGCGGCACCGAGGATTATCGCCCTCAGCCCACGGATGGTTGTTTTCATAAGTTTTGCCGGAGTTGAATTGGTCTGCACAAATGGGTATGAACATGATTCAGTAAGGACTCGCCCGAGTTGAACACAATTTTTCAAGACCTGCAATCGAAAAATGATAGGGCTCAACCCGGGTCTCACACCCGCGGGCGTGAGACAAAATTCTTTGTTTCCTTGTGTTTTACTCCCCAGACCGTGGGATAGAGCACACAGTCTGGGGAGTAAATCCGCCCGCATCCGCTAAGCACCATAGGTGCGATCCCATCCCATCCTGGGGCAACGCGCCCTTGGCGCTGCGGCTATCCTGGAGAGCAAAACAAACCAGATCGACGCACTTTGGAAAATTCTTGCCTCACACCCCTTTCGCCTTCCTCGCACGAAACGGGCTTGCTTTTGGCAACTCCTGCCGGATTATGCGGTTTGACGTGAATGCGACAGGTTGAAAAGTCAACGTTAATTGTGAAAGTCAAAATCTGCGGTATAACGAATCCTGAGGATGCCCTCGCGGCGATTGCGGCCGGGGCGGATGCGTTGGGATTTGTGTTTTGCCGGCAGAGTGCGCGCTATATCGAGTTATCGGAGGCGGCGCGGATTGTCCGGGAGATAAACCCTCGCGTGGCCAAGATAGGGGTCCTGATGGATGCCGAGGAAGAGGTGATCAGGCAAGCGATTCTCGAATCCGGTTTGGACGCGGTCCAATTGCACGGCCATGAAACCCCGGAATACTGTTCTCGGCTGCTTGGAGCCGAATGGGTGCGGAAGGAATCAACGGCGCCATTTCTCCTCGAGGACGTTAATCCGGCCAACCGGGTGCGGATCATCAAGGCCTTTCGTGTCCGGGGCCCCGAGACGCTGTCAAAGATTGCGGCGTATGAAACCGATGCCTGGTTGCTGGACAGTTATCAGGCGGACCAGGCGGGCGGCACGGGCAAGCAATTTGATTGGGACCTGGCGTGCCGAGCCGGGCAACTGGGCCGTCCGATCATCCTGGCCGGCGGATTAACCGTCCAGAACGTGGCGGAAGCGGTCCGGAAAGTCCATCCATACGCGGTTGATGTCTCGAGCGGCGTTGAGTCGTCGCCGGGTCGGAAGGACCATGGCAAGGTGCGCGAATTCATCGCGGCGGCGAAGACGGTTGGTTCGAGATGAGAAGGCACGACTTGACCCTTTCGACCGTGGGGATTTACGGCATGGTCCTGGTGTTCTTCGCCGTTTTCCTTTTCTACCCGATTAGTTATCTGCTCAAAGGGGCGTTTGTGGCTGAGGGCAAATTCAGCCTGAAGTATTTTCAATTATTGATGAGCAGTCCCTTGCAGCACGAGGCCTTGCTCAACAGCTTTCTGATTGCGACGTTTACCACCTGCCTGACGACGATTGTGGCGGTTCCATTGGCCCACCTGATGACCCGGTTCAATTTCCGGGGAAAGGCATGGTTGGGCGGTTTGCTCCTGGTGCCCATGATCATGCCGCCGTTTGTCGGGGCCATCGGGCTGCGCCAAATGCTGGCTCGGTTTGGATCGGTCAACCTGTTGCTGATGCATTGGGGCGTATTGCCCGCCAACGCACCCATCGACTGGCTCGGGCGCGGCGGTTTTTGGGGGGTTATCATCCTGCAGGTGCTCAGCCTGTATCCGATCATGTTCTTGAATGTATCGGCCGCCATGGCCAACGTGGACCCGGCAATGCGGGAGGCGGCGTGGAATCTGGGGGCGAGCGGATGGCGGCTGTTTCGCACCATCACCGTGCCGCTGATCCTGCCCGGTTACTTCGCCGGCGCCATCCTGGTTTTCATTTGGTCTTTCACCGATTTGGGGACACCGTTGATCTTCGGGCTTTCGCGGGTCGTTCCGGTCCAGATTTTTGATTCGCTTAACGACCTGAACACGAATCCGATGGGCTATACCTTGGTCGTCTTTGTCCTGTTCCTGACCCTGGCCCTTTTCCTAGTCGCCAAGCCCGCCCTCGCCGGAAGACGGTACGAAATGCTGGGACGCGGTTCGACGGGGGGGACCGAGACGAATGCCAACTTGCGTCAGACCCTGGGCATTTGGGGCGTTCTCGGCGGAGTGATTTTGTTGTCGTTATGGCCGCATTTGGCCGTGATCATCGATTCATTTTCTGGCCATTGGTTTTTCAGTGTCCTGCCGCAAAAGTGGACCTTGGCCAATTACGGGGAAGTGGCGAGCATGGGCGTGACCGTTTCGAGCATTCGCAACAGCTTATTCTACTCGAGTCTGAGCGCGGCGCTCGACTTGGTACTCGGGGTGCTGATCGCCTGGTTGCTCACCCGGCGGCGCGTTCCCTTTGCGAATCTCCTCGATGCCCTGGCCATGCTGCCGTTGGCGCTGCCCGGCCTGGTCCTGGCGTTTGGATACGTGGCCGGGTTCGATTTCAATCTCGCCTGGCTGAACCCGCGGCAAAACCCGACCCTGCTATTGATCATCAGCTACAGCGTTCGCCGGTTGCCATACATCGTGCGCTCGGCTTACGCGGGTTTTCAACAAACCAGTGTCACGCTCGAAGAAGCCTCCGCCAACCTGGGCGCGTCACCCTGGCGGACCTTGCGCGCGATCACCCTGCCGCTCATCATGGCCAACCTCGTGGCCGGCGCCATTTTAACATTTTCCTTTGCCATGCTGGAAGTCAGTGACAGCTTAATTCTT
>JAMCZD010000057.1 GCA_023473405.1 Candidatus Omnitrophota bacterium | reverse complement strand
CTCGGCGTGGACGGATTGAAGGGTGCGGACTCGGCTGCCTCGAGTTATCTGTTTCTTGGAGTTGCCAGGCCTAACGCCAGCGACGGTATCGTTGCCGGCTGGATCACCCAGGAGCGCGGCAGCGGGAGCGTCCATAGCAAGGCCAATGCTCGAGGATTAATTATCACTGGACGGCTCGAGTTTGGCCTGCTCCGAATCAAGCCCGGGCAGACCATCATCACCGACGCCTTTGTTATCGGGCGGTTTGCCGACGCCCGGCAAGGCCTCGAGACCTATGCCGATACTATTGCGAAAGAAAACCAAATCAGGCTGCCGAAGATTCCCAGCGGTTATTGCACCTGGTATTCGAGCCCGCACGGCGGACCTTCCGATGAAAAATCGATAGCCGAGCTGGCTGACTTCTGCGCCAAGGAACTGACCCGGTTCGGATTCGACACCATCCTCGTCGACGATCAATGGCAGGGACCCCCCATTGCCAAAGGCGGCATCATCGGGTCCGGTCCGACCGGCAACTTCACCCGGCATGATCCGCATGGCCCGTACCCCTCCGGCATGAAGGCGAACGCGGAGAAACTTGCCGCCGATGGCATCCGCGCTGGTTTGTGGTTTACCCCGTTTGCCTGGGACCCGCGCGATCCCTTGTTCAAGGACCACCAGGATTGGTTCGTGAAGAAGGAGGACGGCTCACTCTACGAGGTCCTCTGGGCCGGGTGGTGCCTGGATATGACCCACCCCGATGCCCGGGCCTTCCTCGCTGACGCCGTCCGGCGGATCACTCGAGACTGGGGTTATCGCTACTTGAAACCCGACGCTATGTGGTGCGGTCTGGCGGCAAAATGCACCTACCCAGGCACCGCTTACGTGGATGACCATTTCGGCGATGCCGTCTTTCATGATCCATACATGACCGGCATCGCGGCCTACCGAGCCGGCATCCGCACGATGCGCCAGGCTGCCGCGCCGGGCACCTACATCGCCGCGTGCAACGTGGCGCAGAACTTTCGCTCGATGGGCGGCGCCATCGGCCTGGTCGACGCCATGAGGATCGGCCCCGATACCGGCGCCGACTGGGGCGCGATCATGCCCAACCTCAATCTCGGAACACGGCTCTATTTCCTCCACGATCGCGTCTGGCATAACGACCCCGATTGCCTGATGGTGCGTCCGCCGCTCACGCTCACCCAGGCCCGGTCGTTTGCCTCGTGGGTTGCTGTCTCGGGCTATTTAAACCTGGTCAGCGAGTGGCTGCCGAGCCTCCCCGCCGATCGCCTCGATTGCATCAAGCGCTCGATGCCCAATACCGGTTTGGGTGCGCGCCCGCTCGACCTGTTCGAACACATGCCCGCCCGAGCCTGGCATTTGACCGATGGCAAGCGCCATGTGGTCGGCCTCTTTAATTGGGACGCCAGCAAACCCGCAACCGAAAGCGTCGCCGTCGAACAACTCGGCTACGAACCGACCGGGCACAGGTTCATCGGGCTTGACTACTGGAGCGGCAACCTTGTTCCGATCCAGAACGGCGTCGTTTCCGCCGATTTGCCGCCCTGCGGTTGCAGCATCATCGCCGTCGCGCAAATCCTCGAACGTCCGCAGCTAGTGGGCACCTCGCGCCATATTACCCAGTGCTTCGTCGATGTCGGCGAGGATCACTGGAATAATGACACCCTATCGGGTTCGTGCAAACTCGTGGGTGGCGATCCAACTGAGCTGCGCATTGTAACTGACTCGACGCAGGGCATGTGGAAGGCACTGGAAGCAGCAGTCTCGAAGGCCGACCAGGATGCCGGGGTAACCGTCTCGATTAAGAATGATCCCGGCCTGATTCGCCTCACCCTGGCGGCTCCCGCCAATCGCGACGTCCAGTGGTCGGTTCGCTTCGAGAAGTAAATTGGGAGCGCGGTAAAAAGCTACGGATCATAGCATTGGACGTCGGTTCGATCACGTTTCCTCGAGGCAGGCTTCGGAAGTCAGAGCCGGCTCACGCCGGCTGCTACAATGTGGCGTAAACCTCCGAGGCTGCGATGTCGAGGCGGCTCCAGCGCTCGTGGTCAGGCGCAAAAGACCTGCCGGTTGATCAACACGACCCGAACCAGGATAGCCGGGTATTCGCAGTATTTCTGCACCGCCCCGGGCGCGACGGTGCCGTCGGATCGCGGATGATACCGGTCGCGCCAATAACCGCCATCGGCTTTCCCCACTTGGCAAACCTGGCGCGCCGATTCCGCCAACCGGTCCCATGCCTTCATCCTTCGACAGGCAGTTGCCTCCAAATACCAAACCCGCCCCATCGCCGCCACATCATAAAGCGGCTCGACTGGGAACGGCACCGGCTCATTGTATTCCCACTTCGCATAGCTGCCCGGCTGGGTAACCAGTTGCGTCGGCATGCCGCCTTTCCAAAAGCCGGGCTCCTTCAACAATCGAGACCAGGCCAACTACAGTTTCGGGCCGGATGCGACTCCGAACGCGATGGCGGCCCAATTGGTATCAGAAAGACCGTGTGAATCCACCAAGCCCCGTTCCGCGTGGATATACTCGGCAAAATGGTCCTCACGCCAAAAAATTCCCGCGAACTGGCGCGTCTGTATCGCGCCGCCGGAGACCAAGTCAAGGCAGCCGATTGGTCCGCCCAGGCCGATAAGTTGGCGGAGATTATCGCGGGAATTTTTTGGCGTGAGGACCATTTTG
>JAMCZD010000151.1 GCA_023473405.1 Candidatus Omnitrophota bacterium | reverse complement strand
CGGTTGACGGTGGGCCGGCGGAAGAAATGCGTCAAGCCGCTGAAGACCTGGACAAGACTGGCGAGATAATCGCGGGCATCTATTCCAACAAATCGGGCAAACCCGCGGCCAAAATCCGCCAGGCCATGCAATCTGAGACTTGGTTTGACGGCGCCGAAGCCAAAGAATACGGCCTCACCGATACTCTCACCGATGAGATTACTCTGACCGCCAAGTTCGATCTTTCCCATTTCCGGCGTGTGCCGGAAATTATCCGAAACCCACAAACCAATGCCGCTGCGCAAAACCGCGCAAGGGCCAGCAAACCCAAAAACGTTATGACACGAGAAGAAATCATTGCCCTGCTCAAATCGCTCGGCATTGAAGTATCCGATGAAATGACCGATGAGCAACTGAAAGAGAAGCTCAAAGCGGTCCAAAATCGACAGCCGAATCAGCCGGATAATCCCCCGGCAAACGCGATCGCCCAGCCTACGGCGCCGCCCGCCCAACCCCAAGCCGCCAGCAATCCTGCCCCCCAAAGTCAGCCACTTGCGAATTCGACAGCGGAGGTCGCCCAGCTCCAGGCGACCGTGATCCGAATCAATGACCGGCTCGAAGCCGAGCGACGTCAGCGTGTCGACAATGCGGTCCAGCAGGCCGTGGACGAATTCCGCATCCCGGCAAACCAAAAAGATAGGTGGGTTCAGCGAGCGATGGCCGAGGAAGCTGTGCTCGATGATCTCAGAGCCATGCCGCAGCATTTACCTGGCGGCGAACCTCTGCGGCCTCGAATTGTGAGTCCGGACATTGCCAATATCGTCGGCGAACTCAATCGCCTCCAAGGGATGGAAAAGGCTGTATTCTTGAACAAACACATCGAGCGATTGCGCCAGGTCTGCAACACCAATACAGTTGCCACCGAACTCAAGCGCGATGTGATCCTGGCCGATATGATCGTTGCCTTCGCGCGCGCCATCGCGCCTCTGCGGGCCTTCGGGACGGTATTCAACAATGTCGCCCTCCTTGGCACGGACAAAATCCAAGCGCCCTACTTTGCCATCGAATCCGCAGCGAGCACGTCATTCAACGGCACCTATGCCTTCGGCAACACTGCCACAGACCACAAGGAAATCACAGTGGACCAGCGACTCTACCAGGGGCTAACTTTCACCAGCTCCGAGTTCCGCCGCCAGCCCTATTTCAATGCACGCCAATCGATGATCCTCAAGGCGCAGAAGCTTGCCTGCGACGTCTTCGACACCATTTGGGGCGCAGTCACCCTAGCCAATTTCGGAGCGGCAGTAGTAAACGAGGCCGCAGCCAGCTTCGACGCTTCGCATGTTGGCACAGTCAAACTCGCCTGCGATGAAGCCTATTGGCCGACACCGGGCCGATCTCTCATCCTTGACTCCGGCCACGACAACAATCTGATGAACGATTCGCGCCTTGGGGGAGCAAACTACCTCAGCGCCGAAGCCATCCGACAGGGCAGTGTGCCAATAGTCAAGGGATTCACCTATTATGCGGTGCCCAATCTGCCGGCGAACGCAGAAAACCTGGTTGGAGCGGCGGTGTTCCCCAGCTCGATCCTCGTGGCTATATCGCCAATGCAACCCGCGCCGGCGGTCATGCAGACCTTGGTGAGCTACCAAGTCGTGGTTGACCCGGCCACCGGCATCGCCTTCGAGTATCGCCTCTGGGGCACAGCCGGCACTGATACCACCAATGAGGTGGTTGAATGCAACTTCGGCTATGCCGTCGGCGAGGCCGCGGCCCTGAAGCGCATCACCGAGCCATAACCGATTCCGGCCCTCGCCTCAGCGGGGGCCAACCAAACGTAACGAGCCAATAAAATGAGAACTACTTGCACTTGGGGCTTCACAGCGAACGGCCAGGCCGTTGCCATCCATGGTCCCGATACCCCCATTCCCGCCCAAGAGGAAGGCTTCCGCGCATTCCTCCGACAATCGTCCCATCCCGAGTTCGTTCGGGTGGAACTATGGTATGGAGATGGGACGCCCATCCGGACCGTCAGGCTCAAACCGGCCCCGGACCCCGTAGCCGTCGAAGCCCCCAAGCGCAAGCGGAAGGAATAATTCCCATCCAGCAACCGCAAACCCTAAATCCAAATCCAACATGAGAAAACGATTCGATCTGATTGCAGCCCTTACGATTATTGCGCTGACCACCATACTGCTCCTGCCGGCCAAGGCCTCGGCGCGGATCGAGCCTTTCGCCGGCATGATCCCTCGCAGCCGGCGGTAGAGTGCCCACCCGAGTTTCCCGCCCTGCTTCTGCACCACCTGCGCAGCCGTTTTCCCCGTCAATTCCTGATAACGGATCAAGAGTTGGCTGAGTTCGGCTAGGTTGGTTTGGACGGATAGCATGGTCAACTTGTGGGTTGCTGGACCTCGCAGTGCATTCGATAGGCCAGGCCGTCAAAGGTGACGCTTTGGATGCGATGGTAATAGCCAGTGGCATCCTCGAGACTCTCGCCAGCCGTCGGCGCGCTGGTGACCGCGCTCGATAGAATCAGAATGTCGCTCATCTGCCGCTCCTCAAATGCTACCGCCCCCGGACTCGTCAGATCGGGAGGGGCGATCCGGGTCACGAGGGCGGTGACGGTCGCCTTGAGGAATGTCAGCGACTCCCCGGAGGTGGAAAGGAGTAGCTTCAATCCGTCGAGGCGTGCTTGGCTGGCGGAAGACATTATGGGTTATCGACTATT
>JAMCZD010000206.1 GCA_023473405.1 Candidatus Omnitrophota bacterium | reverse complement strand
GGTCCGTTGCCGGATGGCGTCATAGGAGAAGTTATTCGTGAACCCATCGGTTCGGATGCGAGGCTGAATGTGTAATGTGGAGATGTGACCCTGATGGATTCACGAATGCAAATCCTCCTGGAACCGGTGACGTGTACGATTCATTTGGCGATATATTCTTGCCTTCTCAATAATCTGGTCAATCTCATGGTTGCGCTCACCACCCGTTCAACATCCAACGGCCCGCGGCCGCTGGGGCTGAAGATCAAATGTTGAGACCCCGATAATCTTAGTATCCGGTGATTTGGTCGGGGTAGAACATGGCTTTGGTCAATTGATTTGACCAGGTAGTTTCCATAGTCCTGGGGCACATGAGGATCAGGCCAGTGGCGCGATCAGGATCGATCTTCAGAGACAGGTTACCTTGCGAAGGCGTAACCCGTTCCAGGACGATCCATTGGCCGTTTTGGAATTCGCCGATGACAAAGACAAAATCGCCTGGACGCGGCGGCAGGACCAGGCGTCCCGGTTCGAGCGGGGCTGCCAGTATGGCGGCGGACCGGCGCAGGTCCTCGCCATCGAGAGAGAGTAGCATCTTCATGCCGGTTCCGTCCATGACGGATTGACCGCCTGCCCAAGCCTGTGCGTCGGCGTTTATGGCCACCAGATTCGAATCGCGCGATACGGCGGCGAGGGCGGGCCAGCGATTGCGTGTTGAGAGGCGGACCGGTCCGGCGAGGGTGTTCAATTGCACGACGTGATCGCCCCGATTCGTCCGGGTATTGACCACTGAGTAAACCAAGCCCTGGGCAGTCGGCTGGGTCATCAGGTGGAGCCAAGGAGCAGGTGGTTGAAGATCGAGTGGTTTGAGGCTGGCGTCCTCGAGAAAGGCGCCGTAAAGCTCGCGCCGGGTAGTCTTTGCTGATTCGTCGCCGGCCAGATCGATGGGGTCGGGGAAGAAATAAACTCGACCGCTCCCCACCGAGGCGCGCACCAGGGCGGGCTGGCCATCGGATGTCTGGCCCAGAGTATCGGCAAGAACCGGTTTTACACCGATGCACAGCCGCACGTTATGCGTCGTCATGCCGTTCCAGGAAAACTCGGCTTGCGCATCGTGCCCGTTCTGGCGGGAGACATTGGGATAGAAAGTGGTCATCAAACGGACGCCGGCCAACTCCTCCAGGCGCGCCGTGGCGGTCCGTTGCCGGATGGCGTCATAGGAGAAGTCGCCGGTTATGAGAATGGTGCCACCGTGTCTGACCCAGGCCAGGACTTTACGATAGGTATCGCCGGTCAAGGTGAATGGGGAGGGATAAATCATAACCTTAACGGTTGGCGGGATCTCATCGATACGATCATCATCGATCACACCAAAATCGTAATGCAGGGCCAACAGGTCGGCAAAGGTGCGATCCGCAATCTCGGCTCCGAGCCCGTCACTATTCCCGAGACGGAGCTGAGTAGACAGGCAAACCGCCAGGCTTGGAGGCGAATAGACCGGAGTAAAGTGGCGCCAGACGAACGACTCATTGCGGTGGACGTACGCGATGTCCTTCCAGACCAGTTGGTTCGGATAAAAAATGCCCCAAGGAAAGACCGAGGCTTGGCCGTCGCGCAGGCACCAGTTCTGGACTTTGGATGCGCCCATCCCGAGGGCGTAGTGAGCGACGGTAAGAAAAAGCTGCTCCTGCTCTTCTTCGGTGCGCCTGATGTGGTAGTCCCTGGCGCCGTTGGATACCGTCCAGGCCGGGTGAGTCTTGACTCCGTACTCGCCGAGACTGATTCCTTTGCCACGAAGCCGCAAATCGTTCCAGCGAAGCCGCAGGGGCAGGTTGTCCAAATCAAGACCTGGACGATCAAAGAAACCGATGTTGGACACGTCTTGTCCATCGATCGAGAGCCGCAGATCAATGCCGGCGAATGGGCTCGAGTAATACTCGGAGGTGATCGGGTGCAGTGCGTCCTGCCGGCGCACGGCCTTGACGTGAGCTTCGTTCCAGCGCGCGACCAGCCAATTCTGAAAGCGCATCTTGTCCACGGCCGCCGGATCGTCCCAGCGCCCGGAGTTGGGCGGCGGAAAATCGATGTTGCCGAGTTCGGTGTTGATGGGGATGCCCCAAGCGGATCGCAGTTGGTCAGTAGTGTCGTATTGGAGTTTCAACCAGCGATTCCAGAGAATACGGACGTCCTTGGTGAGTTGGCTGGGGTTGTTTTGGTAATCGCCGTTGATGTAATAGAGCAGGCCGGGCGTATCGGCCAGGTGCCGGGCATAATCGAGGCACAAGGCGGATTGTTCCGCGAGGGCTTCATCGCCGACGGCCACGTCATGGCCAATGAGCATTCCCGGCATGAAAATCAGTCGATATTTCTGAGTAAGCTGGTTCAAGGCAAGAAAGACGCGCCAATCCGAATCCTCCAGCTTATGCCCCGGCTTGATATATTGCAGGTTCTCGTAGAGGTTCATGCCGGCATCGCGCGCGGCGGATAGTTCCTGGGACCAGGTTAGTGGGTTTTCACTGGCGGAAGAATAAACCGTGGAGTAGTCATCGCTGCCGAACAGAAAAACGGGGCGCCGGTTTAGGGTGAAATAGTTATTGACAAACCGCAATTCAGGACCCAAATGGAGCACCGCCGTGTCTTCCCGCACAAAACCCGATTCGATCCGGTCCATCGGCACACCGCCGACGGCCAGGACGGCTTCTACTCGGCAACATCGATTTTCCGCCGCCCAAC
>JAMCZD010000409.1:1280-2720 GCA_023473405.1 Candidatus Omnitrophota bacterium | reverse complement strand
TGCAAGGCGGGGGGCGGCAAAACTCTTAGACAAAAGGACCTTCTTCCTCGAGGCCAAAGCCAATGCAAGCCACCTCCTTGATCCTGTGCTCTCGGCATACCTCTGTCGGTTTTTGCAGAGCCATTTTCACCGGAAGGAATCTCAAATTTTTACGTTCCTTAACCGTGTTCGGAACCCGGCCGCTACAGTCCCAGCAAGGAGACGGGCCTGAGGTTTACTGTTCCTTCCCCAGCCATGATTTAAGGAGCCGTTGGCTGGATGATTTACCGATTCCGCGGTGCTGTGTGCCTTTTGATGCGGCAGCAAAGGGTAAAGGTTGGTTAAAAAGGCTCGACAATAACCATCCACCCAGTACAAAGGCCGCTACGAGGCTAAAACCGAATGCAATCGTTTGGTTGCCGCCAGGCAAAGTATACTCGTGGTCGATAGGATAGATAATTTAACCTTACGAAAGACTTCTTCGCCGCGCAATAGAGCGCCTCCAATAACCAACTAAGAGTCCTAGCAGTGTCCATATTGCTACCGTCGCAGCAGCAGATACAACAGCCCAAACAGCCTCTCCCTGTGGCGGCGTTTGGAGTTGATTAGTCCAAATGTAGCCAAGTACAATAGCTGGAGTCTCAATGATCGCCCACAGTTTAACAAGGATTGGAATACGCGTCATACCTCTTAGGACGTTTCCCGAAATTAAGGGTGAAGCCAACAACAGGCCTATGCACAATCCGGTTGTTGTTGCAACGAGAACAGAATGGAATTTTTCGCTTCTCATATCAATTATCTCCCAGAAAGGCTTTTTGGCATTCCCCACAAGGCTTGCTATTGACTCGAACATAATTCTGGAAATCCAAGAGCAGGCTTTTTGTCAGTCGCTCTGTTGTACTAATGCGTTGAGATCCCACATGAAAGCGTGCCCAATAAACACGATCGCCATCAAAAAAAATAAATGCCAGATGCATGTATTGGATTGTGACGCGTCCGTCAGGACCGTCCCAATCCAAGTAAATATTGTCCGGAGCGCCTATGCTCTCAGGGCCAATAATATTGTGTGAATAGAGTATTCTCGTTGGGCCCCAAGTCGTAAGGCTTGGTGCTTCCTTCTGCCTATCGAAATCGCCATGGGCCACCCAGTCCTGGAGTGGGTGTAACGCACGACCGAGATAAGCGGCTGCGTTGTATGGATTATCGGCGGTCTTAGTGCACTCTGCCTCTGCCTTTCGTAACTCTCTGTCTCTGCAAATAAAGCGTGAATCGACCGAAGTGATGGAACGGTTGAAATGCCAGAACCAAGTCGCATCGGAAATAGTGGTTGGATTATAATCCAGATCAATCCCGTTATCAGCCGCCCCGATATTGCGAGACTGGGTAGAATTAATGCCGAGGTCTTTGGCCCATTGCATCGTTCGATCCATGTGAACGTCCGAGTTCCACAGCCCAAAGGCA
>JAMCZD010000409.1:0-1270 GCA_023473405.1 Candidatus Omnitrophota bacterium | reverse complement strand
GCTTGCCATTTCTCCGATTGGATCCCGGCTAAGCCAGCGGCCCATAGAGTAGCTGTAGTAACGGCGAAGATAGCACGCCTGATCCGCCTCTTGATCCGTGTATTGCGTGGACGACCGGAACGTATTGGCCTCGCCAATGGGGCCGCTCACGCGGATCGGTTCGCCAAAGGGGCCATATTCGTATTGGGCGGAAAGGGTGCCGTCGCGTGCGCTAACCAGGGCCACCACGTTGCCGTTGCCGTCGTAAGCGACGAAATGGGCGCCATGGGCCGGGTCGTTGACCGCCAAAAGGCCCCCCACCCCGCCGGCCCCTTGCGGCGTGCCGCTCAGGTCCAGGCCCCACAGGTAGGAGCGGACCAGCGCGTGGTTGGTCGAGTTGATCTCGGCCACCAGGTTCCAGCCGTCATACAGGAATGTGTTATCGAGCAGGACCTCGCCGCTCTCCAAGTCGCTCACCGTCTTCCGGATTCGCCGGCCCTGCCAGTCGTATTCAAACTCCAGCCGGCGTTTGGAACCGCAAGGGCCATTGGCACGGCTTTCCATCCTGACCAGGCGGTTCTCTTCGGCCCGTGAGATAACGCTCTCCCGAAAAGGCCTGGCCAACGGCCCGCGAGGGGCCTCCTTTGGCACCGCGCCCCTCCTCCGCCCTATCTCACGGGCCAAGTCCCAGGTGTAATTCCAGCGCCCATCGGAAGTGAGATTGCCGTCCAGATCGTAGGTGTAGGACTCCGGTGTCTTTGGCAGGAACATCTTGCCATACACGTTGCTCGAGTTGCCCCCGTAAACCGTGCTCACCTTGATCACCGGGAAGATGGCCTTGGCGCTGTTGTCCAGGGTCGGCGCCTTGTGATAATAGGTGCCCTTGCGATAGGTGGCTTGGTTGTTGACCGTGACCGTGGCGGCGGCATCCGCCGTGCCCAGGATATCGACCGCGTTGGGAACGGTCCGGCTCGAATACTGATTCAGGCTGTTGGGCGTGTAAGTGGCTGTGCGCAGATTGGCGCCCGCGCTGTCCCCGCCCGCCTTGGTCTGGGTCCGGTTGCCGATGTCGTCATGGGTGTATTCAAACTGCTGGCCTTTACCCCGTGAGATGAACCCGGAGCCTGCTCTTGAGGTAACGCTTACCCCAGGCAGTCTTGAGATATTTTTCACGCCGAGCTGCGTCATGGCGATTCCGTCAGGCTTCATAGTACATCAGCTCAAAGGGTGCGCGTTCCCGCGTCGAAACCACCTTTCCGTTCTGGTGTTCGTCGAATCGCCGTCTCAGATC
>JAMCZD010000228.1 GCA_023473405.1 Candidatus Omnitrophota bacterium | reverse complement strand
GAGCGGAGGTGAAGTCATCACGCAGGGTCGCGGCAGCGCCGGCGCAGGCTCGGAGGGCGCGCGTGCCGTTGGTGGTGGACATCACGATGGCCTTGCCGCAGACACGCTCGCGGGTAAATTCACGCGGCGAGTTTCCGAGATCGAAATCCACACTGCCCGTCTGGGCGGACCGGATGCGCAGGCCGCCGCGCTCGCCGGCCAACAGAACCTCGGGTTGCCGGCGGCGGATCGCCAGCGCCTCCTCGATTTCAACCACGGGCATGATGGCACGGGCGCCATTGGCCAAGGCGGTCAGCATGGTGCTGGTGGCACGCAGCACATCAAACACGACGCAGGTCGTCCGGCGTAAGTCCCGCCGCTCGAGCAAGTCCAACTCAGCCGGGGAAAACAGCGCTTCGATGGCCATGGGATTCTGCATTCGTGATCAAACTGAGATGGCGCGATTCAGTTGCCGCACAGCTTCTTTCCCGTTTTCACCCCGACCGCCAGCCGGCGCGGCTTCCGCGCGATTGCGTTTAAAGATTCGCATATAATGATATAGGTACTGCTGCGCATAGCCGCCATAGGGCCCGAAATGTTCTTCAGCGAACCGCCGGAGGAATCGTTCCGGAGCCGGCCGGCCATGAAAATAGAGGGTGCGCAAGGCCTTGATCACCCATACATCCATAGGAAAAGCGCGAGCATATCCAAGCGCAAACAGCAGGACGCAGTCGGCTATCTTTCGCCCCACACCCGGCAACTGCATCAGTGCCTCACGCGCCTCGTCGAGCTCCAGGCCATCGAGGCGCGACAGATCGATCCCCCCCTCGGCAATCATTCGAGCGGTGGCCCGCAGGTATGCGGCACGAAAGCCCATCTTGCACCCGCGCAATTCCGCCTCCGAGCATTGGGCGATTCGTTCCGGGGACGGGAAGGCAAATGCGGGGGCGGTGGTGGAAGGGCCAGGCAGCGGTTGTCCGAATTTTTGGCAAAGGCAAGCAATAATTTGCTGAATTTGAACGATCTGTTTGCTTGAGGAAAGGATAAATGAAGCGAGGCATTCCCACGGGTCCTGCCGCAGCAAGCGCAATCCGTGACAGGCCTCGACGGCCGCCCGCAGCGGTTCGTCGTCGGGAAAGGTGGCCAAGACCGCCTCGAGATCGTGATCGATCTGGAGGTAATGGCTCAGCCAACTCCAATCCGATTCAGACACGATGGTTTCGGCCTCAATCCCGGCGCTGACAGAGCGGAGCCGGACCCAGCTGGATGCCACCATGCCTTCCCAAGCGTCGTGGTTCCATTGCCATCGAAAGGCCTGGCCGGAGGTCAACGTGGCAGCCAAATCATAGCGTCGAACCATGAACGTCTTCCTCGAAGACGGTTTGGTGTTCTCGGTTGGATGATGATTCCGCGGTTTCATTGTAGAATAGGTTATCGCAGGTCGCGGCATTCAAACAGTTGGAAACGCCGAAACACGCGTCCATGATATAGAACCGAGCGCATCCCGTCATCGGGCGGACAAGGCGTTACGGAGGCGAATTCATTCTGCAATCGTGCCGGGGGCGGCTGAGGCTGATCGGTCTGTTGCACAAAGATGGCGTTTTGCCCTTTGCGCCTTTGATAGCCTGGCCAGAAGAAAAACTGGTTATCGGGACGCGCGCTGGATTGGTAAAAGACCCATTGATTCGTGACAATGCCGGCCTTGGCGGCGGGGACGTAAAAAGCCAGCTCGCCGGTGATTCCATAATGATCGCCGATGATGAACACCGGTTTGCCTTCGCCCAGCAATCGAGTCCGCGCCTCGTCCACCACCCTGGCGGTCTCGGCCCAGGCACGCACCCGCCGCAATGGGTCCAATTTGACGGGAAGCGGGCGTCCGATGATTTTCTCGACCAGGTCGGTGTCGTGCAAAAGGACTACCGCTGCCATGCCGATCGTCAGGCCAACCGCCAGCCAGGTCCGGACTCGAGCCTGTCCGGCGCGCCAGCGCGACTCCCAATAGATGACCATCAGGCAAAACATCGGAAGAACAGAAGGGGCAATCCAATTCGGTAATACCCGCGACCGGAGCGTATAAAGGCCGTAAAACAGAAATAACGGCCAGCCCATGCTGAACAAATAAACGAGGAGCGGATTCGCCGGATGGCGGCGCCAAAAGGCAATGGCCGCCCACACGGCGGCGGCGAAGAAAACCGGATTCAACAAACCGAATTCCGATCCGATGAAATCGAACGCATAACGGAGGGTCGGCCGCCAGGCTTGACCCCAGCCGCCGTCTGAGGCGACGTGAATCACCGTGATCCAACCATGCTGATAATTCCAAACCAGGACGGGCAAAGCGCACACCAGATTGATGGCTAACGCCAGGTAAAGACCCTTGCGGCGCAATTGAACCCGGCTGGGCTTCCACAGGATGAAAAAAACAGCCCAACAAATCCATTGCAACAAAGCGGTGTATTTGCTTAAGAAACCAAACCCCATCCAAAGACCGGTCCACAACCAGAGGCGCGTCGAGTCCCGCTGCACCGCGTACCAACCACTGATCATCGCCCCTGACCAAAACAGGACCGAGAGCGGGTCGATAGTCATCAAGTTTGAACCCACGGTCAGCAAGGGGGTTGCGGCGGCAGTCATCACCACCCAAAAACCGACCCGCGGATTCGCCTCTCGAGCCAGGAACCGCAGCAGCAATAGGCTCAGGACAGCCGCGATCAGGGGCGAGAAGAATGACCTAGTAAACCACCAAGGACC
>JAMCZD010000381.1 GCA_023473405.1 Candidatus Omnitrophota bacterium | reverse complement strand
TCGATATGGGACCTAGTACTGGTGATTTCGTCGGGCTCACCTTCATGGCAGGCGAGATCGGGGCCTGGACCGCAGCCCGGTATTTCCCTGGTTCGATTGACGAGTTTGCCCTTTATTCGACGAACCTTTCACCGGCCCAGGTCCTCCGCCATTACGCCGCGGCGGTGCCGCCGGTCGAGATTGCCACGCTGTCCTTCAGCCAGTCAGGGACCCAATTGACCCTGTCCTGGACAGCCAGCGGATTCGTGTTGCAGGAGAATACCAGCTTGACGAACCCAGCCGGTTGGACGGATGTCTCGGGCGGGAGCACCAGCCCGGTGGCGGTGAACCTGGGGAGCGGCGCCAAGTTCTATCGGCTCAAGAAATAGCGAGAGAGAATGCCGGCGATGATTAGGCGCTTGAAATTGGTTCGATGAACCAGTTTCATTATCGGTAGCCCGGGGCAAGGCACAGCTTGCCCCGGGTTGTTCGAACCGCCCGGTTGCGAGTCTTGCGGCGGGGCGTAGAGTAGTGAAAATAGAGCGGATTGAAGATGAAAACCTCACCAGGAACTTCCGGCCCCGAACGTGGCGCACAAAGAGTCAAGAAGGCCGGGCTTACGTTGATCGAGATGTTGGTGGTGATTGCGATCATTGCCATTTTGGCCAGCATGTTGTTGCCCTCGTTGTCCAAGGCCAAGACCAAGGCCCAGGGTATTCAGTGCCTGAGCAATCTCAGGCAATTGCAGCTTGCCTGGATGCTGTATGCGGGCGACTTCAATGATAACCTGGTCTTTAACGCGTTGAATCCGACGATTTCCGGTTGGGTTCGAGGCTGCATGGACTTCAACGGCAGCAATCCCGATAACACTAATATCGCCAACCTCACCAATCCCAAATACGCCATGCTGGCCCGTTACACGGCCAGCTCGATCAATGTCTATAAGTGCCCAGCCGACAAGAGCACCGTCAAGACACGGGGCGGGGTATACCCGCGTGTGCGGAGCCTAAGCATGGCCCAGGCGATGAATTCGTCCGATGATTGGCTCAATGGGTCCTATGGGAAAGGTCTGGGCATTTATCCGGCCGGGGCCAAGTTCATGATCTTCCGCAAGATGTCGGATATTGATCCCATGCCGCCGACCAAGGCCTTTGTCTTGATCGACGAGCACCCCGATGGCATCAATTATGGCGATTTCGCCGTGGCCTGGACCGATGCCGCCAATATCAAGAAGGCGCACATTATTGACATGCCCGCCAGCTCGCACAATGGCGCGGGCGGTCTGTCCTTCGCCGATGGCCATGCCGAGATTCACAAGTGGGTGGACCCGAAGACCAGGCCGAAACCCTTATATAGGAGCGATGCCTGGTCTACCTGGCACACTACCGGCGCCAATCTGGATGTCCTTTATTTGGCCGAACACACCACCTACCGCCTACAGTAATCAGGGCGGCGCGGCAGAGGCTCAGACCGGTTCTCCGATGGCGTATGGCTCGAGCATAGGGAAGCAAGGGGCTCATTGATTATTGGGAATTTGAAATCGGTTATTGGTAATCGAATTTAGCCCGATCACGCGCTCGCTGGTTCGGCCCTGCCCGCCGCGGGTTCTCTTTCGATGACAATAATCAATTCTCAATTCTCAATCCTCAATTTGCAATTGAACCGAAGACTGAGATTTCAGTTTATTTCTCAGTCGCAGGCAGACTTGATTTAGCAAATTATGACAAAGCTCCATTCAGTTGCACGCGAATCGATGTTCGGCGCCCGGCCTTGGTTTGTCATGCGAATCGCCATCACCCTGGTTGCCGCGCTGGTTCTCGCTTCGGCAGAGACCAACGAAACCGGGAAATGCGAAACGGAAGCGCCGGCCAAGTCCATGCCACCTGGACCGGTGCCAGGACCCGATAGCTTCAGTTGCACCCTTCCAGGTTGTCTACTTTGGCTGGACGCGGCAGACATCGATGGCGACGGGATCGCCGATGCAATCGATAAGAGTCGCTCCGTGTCGCGATGGACCGACAAGTCCGGCGGTCACCAGGATGCAATTCAAGAATCATCCAACAGCCAGCCTACCTTTTTCCCCAACGCCCGCGGAAGCAAGCCGGCGTTGCGATTTGACGGGAATGATTACCTCGTTGATTCGCTCGGGTTCAATTGGTCGGGCACCGATTGGGAACTCTATGTGGTGGCGGCGTTGGACCGTGATGCGCCCGATAATTGGCGCGGCATCATCGGCAACCGGTTCGGTGCTGGCAAGGGATACTGGTGGACCTTGGGGACCCAGGACAACGGCGACCTTTACCTCGAGTTGGGGGCGGGTGTCGGCGTTACGGCGCCTATCAAGGCACGGGATTCCGGGCTGCAAATTTATCATGTAACCAAGACCGGACCGCAATTCAGCCTCGATCGGAATCTGACTCGAATCGGCATCGCCTCCCAACTCAATGCCGGCGGGCCCGACAACCAGTTGCGCATCGGACGATGGTTCGGCGAAGGCCAGGAATGGAATGGTTTTATCTGTGAAATTATCCTTTACAACCGAAATCTAAACGGAAACGAACAGGACGTAATCGAGCGATACCTCGGGCACAAATGGGGCCTAATCCCCTGGCGCGAGCTCTATGTCAAAAAGGAGACCTGGCTGGCAACGCAACTCGAAGCGCGCGAGGCTTACTGGCGGCAAATGGGACCGTCGGCATCGGCTATTCAGGACACCGGGGATGACTTGTGGGCCATGCTCAAACGGGATTTCAACGACCCGGTTTCGCGCCGGGATATGGCCTGGGAACGGGAAGATGGGATTTGGCAATTTCTTTGGCAGCCGGCGCAATGGGCAGTGCTGGCTCGGCGCTATGCCCAGGCGACGTCTCGCCTGCCGCAAATCCAGGAGCGCGCCGCCGCCTTGGCATCGTCGGTGCGGGACGAAAAAGGCCTGGCCGAGGTGCGGACATTATACCAGCGTTCCCGCCGGTGCGCCGAGGTGCTCGAGAGTCTAAAAGGCCGGTTGGATTTCAAGGCCCTAAGGCTCGCCATCGAAGACCTGACGCAGTCCTTCCCGCAGCGATATTCGAAAGGACCGGAATTTCTGCGGCGATTGTCGGCTTACGAGGCGGCTTGGCCTCGAACCCTCGAGGCGATCGGCGCTGGTGACGAGCCAGCCTTGCGCCGGATCGACGAGATGCTCGCTTTCCAGCGTGAGGCGCTCCTGGCCAACCCGCTCCTAGATTTCGATCGGTTGCTGGTGGTCAGACGGAGCACGCAGGGACCGGGCCTGGGTTTGCCGCAAAACTGGCAGAGCAACGCCACCCTGCCCAGGCACGGTTGGGACAATGAGATCGCCATTCTCTCGCCAGTTGGCCCGCAAGGCCGGTTGACGACATTGTATCGGCCGGCGAAGGGCGAGTTTGTCGGCGACGTTGACCTCGATTTCGATGCCGGTAAGCTGTTGTTTTCTTCGATTGACTCGCGGGATTGCTGGCAGGTGTTCGAGATCAAGATGGATGGCACGGGGTTGCGTCAGGTCACACCTACCGAGGCAAAAGCCGACGTTCATAATTACGATCCCTGTTATCTACCCGATGGCCGGATATTATTTGCTTCAACGGCCGGGATGGCGGCGGTGGCGTGTGTCAATGGCAGCGACCTGGTGGCCACCCTCTATCGCATCGATGCCGATGGTCAAAACATGCGGCAGCTCTGCTTCGACCAGGAACAGAATTGGTGCCCCACCATTCTCAACAATGGACGGGTGCTCTACCAGCGCTGGGAATACACGGATACGCCGCATACGCACGCCCGCCTGCTGTTCCATATGAATCCGGACGGCACCGGCCAAATGGAATTCTACGGCAGCAATTCCTACTGGCCAGACGCCCTGTTTTACGCCCGCCCAATTCCCGGTTCTCCAAGCGAAGTCGTGGCCATTGTCGGCGGCCACCACGGGGTTCCGCGCATGGGTGAGCTGGTCATTTTGGACCCGGCCAAGGGACGCCGCGAGGCGGATGGCGTGGTGCAGCGCATCCCGGGTCGAGGAAAGAAGGTCGAGGCGCTGATCGAGGACAACCTCGTGGACAATTCGTGGCCGAAGTTCCTGCACCCGTATCCATTGAGCGGCAAGTACTTCCTGGTATCGAGCCAGCCGGCTCCGGGGGCGAATTGGGGGATTTACCTGGTCGATGTTTTCGATAACCGTCTTCTCATAAAAGAGCTGCCTGGCTATGTCTTGTTCGAACCTGTCCCGGTTCGCAACACCCCGCGTCCGCCGGTGATTCCGGACCAAGTGGACCTGGCGCAGAAGGATGCGGTCGTGTATCTGGCGGATGTTTATGCCGGTGATGGTCTCAAGGGGATTCCGCGGGGAACGATCAAGCAACTGCGTCTCTTTACTTACCATTACCTGTTCCCGGGCATGGGCGGGCCGCAGGCCGTCGTGGGCATGGAGGGCCCCTGGGATATCAAGCGTGTCCTTGGCACGGTTCCGGTCCAGGCGGACGGCTCGGCTTACTTTCGCGTGCCCGCGCAAATGCCCATCTCGGTTCAACCGCTCGATTCCGAGGGGAAAGCGGTGCAGCTCATGCGGAGCTGGTTTACCGGGATGCCGGGCGAAGTGGTTTCTTGTGTTGGCTGCCACGACACCCAAAACTCGGCGCCCATCAACAGGCGAACAAAGGCCATGCTGGGGCCGCCTTCGGAAATTGTGCCGTGGCACGGGCCGGTGCGCGGCTTTAATTTCGCGCGCGAGGTGCAGCCGGTTTTGGACCGTTACTGTGTGAGCTGCCACGATGGGCGATCGGGCTCGAACGGCAAACCGGTCTTTGATCTGCGAGGGACGAAGCAGATTACCGATTACTCGAGCGTCTTCCATTCTGGCGGGCGCGATGCCGGGCATTTCTCGGTGTCCTATGCCGAGCTTCATCGCTACGTGCGCCGAGGCGGGCTCGAGAGCGATTATCACCTGCTGACCCCGATGGAGTTTCACGCCGACTCAACCCGGCTGGTCCAGATGCTCCGTCAGGGGCATGGCGGGGTGCGGCTCGATGCCGAGGCCTGGGACCGAATCATTACCTGGATCGACCTTAACGCGCCGTTCCACGGGACCTGGACCGAGGTCGCGGGTAAAGACCGGGTTCAGGGATATGCCCAGCGACGACGCGAGCTCCTTCAGCGGTATGCCGGCCAGGACGAGGATTACGAGGAGATCACGGCGCCGGCGGTTTTGGCATCGCATCGGGCTGATCCCGAACCGGTCATGGCAACGCCTGCGGTCAATACGATCAGCGTTTCCGGGTGGCCATTTGATGCCGCCGAGGCGAGGCGCCGTCAGACCGCCGCCGTGACTACTCGGCGCATTGTTGACCTTGGAAATGGCATGACTATGGAATTCGTCCTGATTCCCGCGGGTGAATCCGTGATGGGCGACCCCGGTGGTTGTCCGGACGAACAGCCGCGGACTGCGGTACGCATCGCCAAGCCTTTCTGGATGGGGCGATTCGAGGTTAGCAACGAGCAGTTCGCCTGTTTCGATCCTTCGCACAACAGCGGGGTCGAATCCCGATTCTCAATGCAATTCGGCGTGCGCGGCTTTTATGTGGACGGGCCGAAACAGCCGGTGGTGCGGATTTCATGGCAGCAGGCGATGGCCTTCTGTGATTGGTTGAGCTCAAAAACGGGTCTGAACTTCACCCTGCCTACCGAGGCCCAGTGGGAATACGCCTGCCGCGCCGGCACCGCCACGCCTTTCTATTATGGAGACACCGATACCGACTTCTCCAAGTTCGCCAACCTGGCCGATCTGACCATTCGCGAGTTTGTGTGCCATACCTATAAAAAGGAACGCGAGCCATGGCTGAACGCCAGCAAATACGATGACTGGATTCCGCGGGACGCCCGGTTCAACGACGGCGGATTCCTGTCCGACCAGATAGGCGGCTACCGGCCCAATGCCTGGGGACTCTACGACATGCACGGCAACGTGGCGGAGTGGACTCGGTCGGTTTACCGTCCTTATCCTTATCGCGATGATGACGGACGGAACCGGCGCGGTTCAACCGAGCGTCGAGTGGTTCGGGGCGGCTCGTGGCGTGATCTGCCCGCCCAGGCTCGGTCCGGCTATCGCTTGGCCTATTGGCCTTACCAGCCCGTTTTCAACGTCGGTTTTCGCGTGGTCATGGAGGCATCGGAATGGCTCATGGCACACCCGGGAGACAAGGCTGAAATCAATTCAAGCCCACAGACCGTTACGAACCGGCAACCGTGAGATGATCCTGCCTGAATCGGTTATCTTGACTGCGGTTTCCGACCAGAGCGACCCAGGGCCTCGATTCTCCGCCGTGGAACAAGGAGTCGCTGGATTTTATACGACCAGTCTATGAGGGCAGGCGCCTGTTTCGTTTGTGCCTTGGCGGGCTTGAGCTGTGTTCTCAACACTTCTGCCCGTGCCAGTGTGGTCTTTAACGAGATCATGTACCATCCGGGAACGAACCAGGCGGCCCTGCAATGGATCGAATTACATAACCAGATGGCCGTGGACATGGACCTTTCGCATTGGACTCTGGGTGGCGGAGTTCAATTCACGTTCCCCGAGAAGTCCATCATCAAGGGTGGGGGTTATCTGGTTATAGCCGCCGCCCCGGTCATCCTTACCGCAGCCACTGGCTTGCGCAATATCTCCGGCCCTTTTGCCGGTCAGTTGTCCAACGCCGGAGAGAAACTCGATTTGCGCAATAACAGCGGCCGAATCATCGATACCATCAACTACGAGGACGATTACCCGTGGCCGGTTGCCACGGACGGCTCGGGCGCCAGCCTCGCCAAGATCAACCCCGATACCGCCAGCGATCTGCCCGAGAATTGGACCTCGAGCGCTCAAGTCGGCGGAACACCTGGGTCCCTTAATTTTCCGCCGGATGACCCGCAGTTGACCTCGTTAGTTTCGTCTAATTCCCCGGCCAAGCTCCGGGTCCCGGACGATGACCAATTCGGATCGAGCTGGACGGACATTGGATTCGATGACGCGGATTGGGCGGACAGCACTGATGCCATCGGGTACGATTCCGCCGAAGTCGATCTCTATTTCCAGGCCGTCATGGCGGACCAGCCTGACGGTTATTGGCGCTTGGACGAAACCAATGGCCCGACTGCGTTCGATTTTTCGGGGCATGGCCGGCATGGGACCTATAATGGTGGAGTGACATTGGGAGTGGGCGGGGCATTGCCTGCGCATGATGCCGCCGCCCGTTTTGATGGGACCAGCGGTTTTGTGCAACTCCCCGGCACGTGGGGCGGCACAAGCCAGCTCACCATCGAGGCGTGGGTGAATACCGACGATCCCATTACCGGCGATTTCCAGTCCATGGTATCAACCCCGGATGGCGGTTTTGCCCATTTCCAAATCCACACCACCGGAAATACAGGGGCCTACACCAGCAGCGGGTTCACACTGCTCACGCCCCCGCCGCCCACACCCACCGGTGCGTGGCGTTACATTGCCCTGGTGGTTGAACCGGGCAACTCGCGCGTCTATGTGAATGGCGTTCAGTTCGGCGCGACCGATGTAACCCAGTTCAACACCATCATCCCGGCATCCTTGAATGATCCACCCGGCGCTCGAGGGGTTCGGATTGCCAACGGCCATATGGGCAGGCGTTATTTTTATGGGCGGATTGACGAGGTCGCCATTTATTCGACCGCGCTTTCAGCGGAGCGGATTCAAGCCCATTACCTGGCGGGGACCTCCGCCAGTTTCCTCCCGTTTTTTGGCACCAGCGTCGAGGCGTCACTGCATGGCAAGCGCACGGGCGCTTACCTCCGGATCCCATTCCAAATAGACCCGGCTCTCCCCATCGATTCACTCAAGCTGCGCATTCGATATGCCGACGGTTTCTTCGCCTATCTGAACGGCCATCTGGTGGTGAGCCGAAACGCCCCGCCAGCGCCATCCTTCGACGCCGCCGCAACCCTGGACCGGGACAAGCTCGACGCGATACAACCGGAAGACATCGACCTTACCCAGGCCATCGGATGGCTGCGGCTGGGCGCGACCAACGTCTTGGCTATTCAAGGGCTTAACCGTCAGGCTGATAGTCCCGATTTCCTGATCGCACCGGAATTGCTGGCGCACTATAGCCATCAGCCCATGCCATTGGCGCTGAATGAAATCAGTCTTGCCAATGCGGCGGATTTTCAGGTTGAGATTATTAACCGTGGTCTTGCCACCATCAACCTCGAAGGTTGCGTTTTGGCTGATTCGTCTCAAATCGAAGGCGGGTACACGCTGCCATCGCATCCGCTTGGTCCCGCGGAATTCCTGACCCTAAGCGCGGCGGAATTAGGCTTTGCTCCCAAGAGTGGCGACAAGCTGTTTCTCTATTCCCCTGCGCGATGCGCCGTGCTCGATGCGGTCGCTGCCAAGAACCATGCCCGCGGTCGGTCTCCCGATGGAACCGGCCCGTGGCTTCGGGTGGACTCACCGACGTTCGGTTCATCCAATCACGTTGTACTGCATGACGAAGTGGTCATCAACGAAATCATGTACCATGCGCCTGTCGTCCAAACGACGTCCTCTGGCCAGGTGCTCGAATCGCCGGAGCAGTGGATCGAGCTCTATAATCGCAGCGATCACCAGGTTGATATGACCGGGTGGCAAGTAACCGGCGGCCTCGATTACCAGTTCCCCGGCGGCACCGTAATCCAGCCCGGTGGCTATTCTGTCGTGGCTAACGATCCGGGCCCGATGCGCGCGCTCCATCCCGGCATTCTCATTCTTGGCCCATCCGACAAGCACCTGTCGCATCGGACGGACCTCGTTCAATTGCGGGATGCCAATCGTAATCCAGTTGATGAGGTGCGTTACTTTGACGGCGGGCGGTGGCCTGCCTTTGCCGACGGCGGCGGTTCAACCCTCGAGCTGCGCGATCCCCGCGCCGATAATTCAAAGGCCGAGGCCTGGGCTGCCAGTAACGAAGGGGCCAAGTCCAGTTGGCATACCTACACCTACCGCGGCACCGCCTCCGCCAGCCTCGGTCCCGATTCACAGTGGAAAGAATTCGTTCTCGGCCTGCTCGGTGCCGGCGAGGTGTGGCTCGATGACATCAGGGTAACGGAAAATCCAGGCGGCGCCGCCGTGCAGCTCATTCAGAATGGCGACTTCAGCGCCGGAACCAACGCCTGGCGGATAGTGGGAAATCACCATGGAGAAGTAATCGACGATCCGGAGCAACCCGGCAACAAGGTCCTGCGCCTGGTGGCGCGCGGTCCGACCGAGCATTGGAGCAATCACGCTGAAACCACATTGGCGGGCGGGCGTAGCATTGTTAATGGACGGCTTTATGAAATCTCCTATCGCGCCAAGTCGATCGCCGGTGATAATCAACTCAACTCGCGGTTATACTTCAACCGGTTGCCCCGCACTACCCGCCTCGAAAGACCGGCTCTCCACGGCACTCCAGGCGCGCCTAACTCGCGCTTCCAAACCAACATCGGTCCCACCTTTGCCGAGTTTAAACATGAGCCGTCCGTGCCTGCTTCCGGCCAGCCCGTAACCGTGACCGTAACTGCTGCCGACCCCGATCGCGTGGATGCGGTAACGCTCTGGTGGTCGGTTAATGGCGAAGCATGGAACCACGTCACCATGATGGACCAAGGACAGGACAGATACACCGCCGGCCTGCCGGGTTTACCTGGCTCGACCCTGGTGCAATTCTACGCCGCCGCAACCGATCGCCTCGGCGCCCAGTCTTTTTTCCCCTCGAGCGGTCCTGGCTCGAGGGCGTTGTATAAGGTCAATGACGGCCAGGCGCGGCTCTCGTTGACTCATAATTTCCGCATCATCATGACCACGGCGGATGCGAACCTTATGTATCTGAATAGCAACCTGATGAGCAACGATCCGCTGGGCGCCACGGTGGTATATGACGAGAGCCAGCTTTTCTATGATGTGGGCGTCCGGCTCAAAGGCAGTCCCTATGGAAGACCTTATGACCAGTTTGTAAGTTTCGCAGTCGAGTTCCAGCCGGACAACCCCTTCCGCGGCCTCTACGAATCGGTCAACGTTGACCGTTCCGGACGCGGCCCGGTGGGCAGCCCCGGTCAGGACGAGATATTGATCAAGCACATCATCAACCACGCCGGCGGTATCCCCGGTGAATACGACGACCTGGCCTGGGTCATCGCCCCCCGCAGCCAGCACACCAGCTCGGCCCTGCTGACCCTGGCGCATTACACCAATCCTTATCTCGATTCACTCTATCCAGATGGGAGCGACTCGATGCTGTTCGAGTTTGACGGTGCCTATTATCCGACTCAAACTTCCAACGGCAAACCCGACGGACCCAAGGTGGTCGAGCCGGGGCCCATTTCCTATACCGATATCCGCGACTTAGGCACCAACAAAGAAGCTTACCGATGGAATTTTATAGTCAAAAATAATCATGACCGCGATGATTACACCCGCATCCTCGCTTTGGCCAAGGCCTTCAGCCTAACGGGAACCGCCTTGGACACCGCCTCCCAACAGACCATCGATGTCAATGAGTGGTTGCGCACCTTTGCCGTTCTCTCCCTGGTCGGTATTGGCGATGCCTACACCCAGGGCAACCCCCACAACCTTTGGCTCTACGTCCGCCCCACCGACCAGCGGATACTGGCCTTGCCGCACGATAATGATGTATCTTTCAGCCGCCCCGTCAATGCCCCGCTCACCGGCGACAATGGCAATCTATTGAAGGTAATCGCCCTGCCGGCCAACCGCCGGCTCTTTTACCATCACTTGCAGGATATTATTTCTACTACCTTTAACACCTCTTACATGGCCTATTGGACCGGCCACTACGACAACTTCCTTTCCAGCCAGAATTTCAGTAGCATCCTCACCTACATCGGCCAGCGCGCCAATTCCGTCCTATCCCAGCTCCCGGCCAGGATTCCCTTCTCTATTACCACCCAAAACGGCCGGGATTTTATGACCGGTCAGGCCTCCGTCCAAATCCAAGGAAACGCCTGGATCGATGTCAGTGAGATACACCTGCCAAACGAACTCGCCCCGCTGGCCATCACCTGGCTCACCCCTACTCGATGGCAAGCCACCGTTCCTTTGGTCCTGGGCACCAACCAACTCATGTTCCTCGCCTCGAATTATCAAGGCAACCTCGCCGCCAGCAATGCTATCACCGTCACGTCAACTGCCGCGAGCGGCGCTCTCGATACCGACCACGATGGTATGCCCGATGCCTGGGAACTAACTCATGACCTGGCCCCCGCATTGCCCGACGCTGATGAAGACCCAGACTGTGATGGCCAGAACAATCTCCAGGAATACCTGGCTGGCACCGACCCCCATGATGCCCGTAGCCGGCTGAAATTGGCGGTCACCCGTAACTCCGACCAGACCGTGACTCTGACCTTCACCGCCGCACCCGGTCGATCCTACACCTTGCAGCGGTGTAATCCACTCACGGAAAGAACTTGGAATACCTTGGCCAATTTCACTCCACAAACTACCAACCGCTTTTGTGAAACACAGGTGCCGCTCTCTAATCGGCAGGAATTCTACCGAATCACCACGCCGTCGCTACCTTAACCGGCGATAGATGGGAGAATCGTGGAGCGTAAGAGCGTGCGAAATATGGAGCGTGGATGCCTTTATCCGCGCGTGTCACTTCAGCGTCGGCTTTTGGAAGAAACGGAGAAGGCAAAGCCATAAACCACACTTTGCAAAGTGTGGTTTAACGCCGAATCCAATGCACCATATCTTTAATCACCCCGCTCGCCACATGCACGGGGTGCGTATACTCGGCGGGCGTCGATTTCCATCCCCAGCGATGAAGAGGTGATTGAGTCGGGGATAGTATTTGAGAACAACGTTGGTGTGCGTGGACAACGCCCCTGCCAGCCTTCAAAGTCACGGGTGGCGAACTTGGTAATCGCGTCCCCCCCCGCGCAATGAAACCTATGTTCCGGTCGATCGCCGGCCTGGTTACGGCCGATTGCCCTCGTTTGTTTTGCCAGGATTCGATCCGGCCGGACCTTGCCGGGACAAGGCCCCCTTCCGCTTGAGCACGGCCTGGCGCAGCAGATACTCGATCTGACCATTTACGCTGCGCAACTCGTCCGCCGCCCAGGCTTCCAAATCGTTCCACAACACCGGATCGATCCGCAGCAGGTATGCCTTTCGTTCCGCCATTTAGCCGGATCAGGTGTAGAGTGTGCCGGTGTTCACGACCGGATGGACCTCGGACTCCCCGCAGAGCACCACCATCAGGTTGCTGACCATCGCGGCCCGGCGCTCGTCGTCCAGGGTAACGACCTGCTTTTCCGCCAGCTCTTTGAGGGCCATATCCACCATGCTCACCGCGCCATGCACGATCTTTTGTCGCGCCGCGATGACCGCCTCAGCCTGCTGCCGGCGGAGCATCGCCTGGGCAATCTCCGGCGCATACGCCAGGTGCGTCAAACGAGCTTCCACAACCTCGACTCCAGCCCGGGCAAGCCTTTCCTGCAACTCCTTTTGCAGAGCGGCCGAAACCTCCTCCACGTTGCTGCGCAGCGTGATCTCGTTCTCCTCGCCGTGGTCATACGCGTACTGGCTTGCCAAGTGCCTCAACGCCGATTCGCTTTGCATCTCCACGTATTTCTCGAAGTCGTCCACGTCAAACACCGCCTGCGCCGTGTCTTCAACGCGCCAGACGACCACCGCGGCAATCTCGATCGGGTTGCCCCGCTTGTCGTTCACCTTGAGCCGGTCGCCGTTCAACGTCCGGGCGCGCAACGAGATTCTGTTTCGGCCCAAGGTCTTCCTGGACGGCATCGGCGCCCCACCGGCCTTTCCCGCCGCGCCTTTGGCTTGTGCCTCGGCCATTTGGGCCAGAAAACTCCCCTGCCGGGGACCGTTGGAGTAAAACGGGTTCCCCCAGTGAAAACCGCTTTCTCTGACCGTGCCCCGGTATTCACCAAACAACAAAAGGACACGCGCCTCATTCGGTTGCAGTGAAAACAGGCCGGTCCAGAGGACAATGATGACCGGCAAGAGCAGCAGCGACAGCACAAACAGGCTGACGAGCGGATGCCCCACGGCCTCAACGCCAGCCGCGATCGAATAGACGAGCAGCGCAATGTCACCCAACGTCAGGCAGATCAGCAACACCAGCATAATCCAGCCGTTATGGACGGTCACCACGCGCTCGCGATTGGGAATGGTTTGGTCTTCATTCATGGTTGTTCAATGGCGATCACAGGCGTCATTGCCTGGTATCTTTGTGATATCATAACGATATTCATGCTGAGGTCAAGCCTGATGATTTGGAATTTGGGATTTGGGATTTAGAAGTGAGCTTTGGAAATTGGTGATTTTTCATTGAAGAAACTCAGCGCCGCTATGGCCCAATCCTGCAACTGCCGCGTGGCCCCTCCGAATTCAATTCCCAAATCCCCAATCCCCAATCCCAAATCCCAATTTGCCAAAATCGCCTCGTCCGAGCATTATCACCCCCAACACAAAAGATCATGACATCAATCCAACAATCGACATTGGGCCTTGCCCGAATTTCCCGTCTTAGCATTGCCGTCGCCGTGCTCGCCGCAAGTCTTGGCGCCCGCGGGGATTCCGCTGCGGCACCGGCGCTCGAGCCGCGCGTGCTGGGCATCGAGGAACTCTTTCACTTAGACCAATTACCCAGGCTGAAATCGTCGATCGAGGTCGGGTGTGTATCGAGTTGGGACCGGACCGGCGGCAATGACGATGGATTCACCGGCAAGTACTCCTTCATACGTAAGGAACCGGATGGCCTCGTCATCGCCGATCTCCAGGGCCCCGGCGTCATCTATCGCATCCACACGCCGAGCCCCACGGATGAAACGATCGAGTTCTTCTTTGACGGCGAGGCTGAGCCGCGCATCAGCCTCAAGATTTCGGAACTGTTCGATGGCCATCACGCGCCGTTCCTGGCGCCCCTGGTCGGTGGCGGTGTTGGCGGTCGCTATTCCTACGTGCCGCTGGCTTACCAGAAATCCTGCAAGGTGCTGGTCAAAACCAAAACTTTTCACTTCTACCAAATCAACTACGCGCGCTTCCCCGAGAACTGTGTCCTTCCGAGCTATACGAATCCTCCGTCGGACGATTTCATGCGCGGCGTCGAGAAAGCGGCCGCCCTGTTGCGGCAAACCGGGGCCGATATTTCTTCCTACCTGGTTCCGGAGGGAACGCACCTCGAGACCAAAACTGTTAACGCCTCGCTCGCTCCGGGGAACACTGTTCCTTTGTTTGAATCCTCGAATCCCGGCCGCATCCTCGGGCTCAAGGTTCGCCCGGCGTCCGCGCTGGCAGGAAAGGACCGCGCCATCCTGATTCGTATGACATGGGACGGCGCCCCCGAACCGGCGGTCCTTTGTCCCGCCGGCGATTTCTTCGGGGCGAGCTTTGGCGACCCGGCCGTGCATTCGCTTCTCCTTGGCACGTCAAACGATACGGACTACGCCTATTTTCCGATGCCGTATGAACACTCGGCCAGGATCGAGCTCGTGTCCGAACGGACGTCTGGACCGGCAATCGAAGTTCAAGCCCAGGTCACCTTCGCGCAATTAGGAAAGGCAGCCGATGAAGGTAGATTCTACGCCCACTGGCATCGCGAAAACCCGACTCGCGAAGGAATAGCG
>JAMCZD010000238.1 GCA_023473405.1 Candidatus Omnitrophota bacterium | reverse complement strand
AATGGGCCGGGCAAAGTCCTATGCGGAGCGGCTCTTCGACTTTCCCGAGATTGGAGCTCTCAGTCCTGAAGCCGCCAGAACGGCAATCGTCAAACCTGACTCGGAAGAAGCTCTCGTCCAAGGCCGCAATGGCGGTTGTCGTGGCCGTTCGCACATCTTCCAAGGTAATCGGCGACTTGGGTGCCGCGTCCCACGAATGTTTGCCCCACTCCTGCAAAAAATAGGGATAGCCATGGGTTTGTTGAAGAATGCGCTCAAAGGCATTGTTGTTCACCTCGACACCTCTGTCATTGGCCGGTTTGACGATTGCCGTTCTGGCGGCTTCAGGACTGAGAGCTCCAATCTCGGGAAAGTCGAAGAGCCGCTCCGCATAGGACTTTGCCCGGCCCATTTTACCTCGTAGTTGGGGAAGGCCCGCTCCCACCAGCACCACGGGCAGTCTGCGCTGCGCCGTGCGGTGCAGCGAAGTGATCAGCGCAGCCAGTTGTTCCTCCTCAACGTATTGCAGCTCGTCAATGAACATCGCGAGGCAGGTGTCGCCGCTCTTGGCCGCCTCTCCAGCCGCCTCCAGCAACGCTTGCAGGTCATGCTCCAGATCGCCGTTGTCAGCCAGCCCCTTCTCCGGCTTGAAATCCAATCCCACCGTTATGTCCTGATACGTGACCTTGAGTGCGTTCGCGAAGCCAGCCAAGCCCCTCAAGGCGCGGTGAGCCAGGTCTTTGGCCTTTTCAATCCGTGAGAGTCGCAGCAACGCTTGTCGCAGCTCGGGTGCTATGATCGCCGGCAATGACCGACCTTCCGGCGCCTCTAACCGCAAAGTCTGGATGCCGGTTCCCTCGGCAGCATCGCGCATGCGATCCAGTAAAACCGTTTTGCCCACCCCCCGCAGGCCAACCATCAGTAGGCTTTTGGCAGGATTGCCAAGGCGAGCCCGCCCCAGCGCAATACGAACAGTCTCACGCAGTTCATCTCGACCCGCCAGTTCGGGCGGTGGAGTGCCAGCTCCGGGCGCAAAGGGATTTGTAATTGGATCCACGGCCTCAAAATTATAGGGAATTTATCGAATTTACAAACTTTTTATAAACTTCCTAAGTTTCTTCAAAAATGGTCCTCTTTGTGCTCTTTGCCTTCTTTTATGGCCATAAGTTCACACCAGCGCTGCTTTGCGTTCGTCGAGCCAGTCCACGGCCGCATCGAGGCTGTTCAACGGCCCCAGCGGCGTCTCTTGGAGTTGGGCTGCCATTCCCCCGCGGTCGAACAAGGCCAGACAGGGCTGGTCAATGAATCGGCTCGAATATTTGATGGCTTCGAAAGCCGCCGGGTGTTGTTGCACCGCCAGGCCCCAAGCCTGCGGAATGTTGAGGTCCGTGGCCAGCAGGCTGGCCTTGTCTACCCCCATGGCGTCGCGGGTGGGCTCCTGGCTGAACGCGCACACTTTCAATTGCGGGACCACGATCCGGCTCAGACTGCATCCATTCAACTTGGCCGCGGAAATCACCCGCTGTCCGCCAAAGACGTCGTCCCCGAAGTATTCCCAAAGACACGCCGGTATGCTGGCCCCAACGTAAAGCAGTGGAAAGGGACACTTCGGATGGGAGAAGCGATGGTGTGGGCGTATCCCGAACTGAATCGCGGGAGAACCCGACCGATGCACCCGGAACCAGGTGCGCTGGGGTTGGCGAGTGGCCGGAATCGTCCTCTGGTTGAAATCGGTCCCGGGCGTATAAAGCGGTCGAGGGTGAGTGGGGTTACTCGGCATACGCTTGGGCGGCCAGACGGACTTCCTTTAGTTTGCCCTCGCGGAGCAAGTCCAGGGGCCGTCGGCCACCCAGATTCGGCTTCCCCTGCAGGAAGAAGAGGATTGTTGCCCATGCGTCCAGGCGCTCGTCCTGGTTGAGGACTTCGAGCACGTCCTCCAGACCGGCCAGCACGTGGCCGTGCTCATCGAACTGCCACCGTGGAAACCGGGCCGCTTGGAGCCGTTCCTCCCGCCACGCCAGCAGCCGACCAGCCGCCAGCCGTTTGAGCACCGCCGTTTTCGAGATTTGCAGCAGCCGGGCCACATCCTCCGACGACCAGCTTCCCCCTTCCGCTTCCGCCAGTTGTTGCCGGGCTCCCAGCCCGCGAACGTGCGCCCGCGCCAGCTTGTCCTCCCGTGATTCGCCCGCGCCAAGCGTGAACTCGAAGGCGATCTCAACCAATCGCGCGAGTTTGCCGGGAGCCTGGTCCTGATGCTTGCGGATGACGGTGGTGAATTCATCCACCACCGCCTGTTCGTTGGACGGCAGCTTCATCTTGCCGCCCTTCTTCTCTAGTGTCGTTGCCATAGCGAAACAGAATCTCACAAGTTTACGAGGTTGTCAATCTTGTAAACCTTGCAAACCGCCCCCAAAACCAGAGGAATGGCCACAAAAGGGCACAAAAAACGCATAGAAAACCGGAAAAACCGCCCACCCTGGCCCGGTGGCCCGTCCCGTCGCCGCCCAATCTCAGGATTCATCCGTCCCCCTCTTTGTGTTCTTTGTGCCCTTTCGTGGCAATTTCCCTGGTGGCTTCCACGCCCGGATTTCGTCCAGAGTTTTGCCCATGCGGCGGGCCTCCTCTTCCACGAAGCTGTGGAAGAAATCGCCCAGGCCCATGCCGTATTGGGGGTCGAGGGCGTTGTGCCATTGGAGCAGCCACGGGAGCAGTTCCAGCACGCCGGCCAGCAACGGCAGCAGACGGTCATCTGTCCAGCCCTCAATG
>JAMCZD010000382.1 GCA_023473405.1 Candidatus Omnitrophota bacterium | reverse complement strand
GCGGCACCTCCCCCCAAACGGGGGATGGCGATTCACGAAGACTTGCGGCTAGAATCAGACGCATCCGGACATGAAAACCGATTTACAAGAATTGATTCCAGGAATGGCGGGGCGTTGGCGTGCCGGCTCCTCGAGGTATTTGCTGAAATTGACGGTGGCATTGGCGGCTGTCTTCGTAGTTTGCCTGCCGCGCGCCGGGCAAGGGGCTGAGTCGGCGCCTTATGACCAGGCCCAGTGGATTTGGGGAAAGGTGGAACGGCCGGACCCGTTTCAGTTTGTGCGGTTCCAAAAGGGGTTCGAGCTGGACGCGGCCCCGGAGAAGGCGCAAGTGTTCATCACGTCCGACACTTTTTATCGGCTCAGGCTCAACGGGCAGTTGGTCATGCACGGACCGGCGCGGACCAGTGCGGGCACGGCGACCTTGGACGTGGTTGATGCGACGCCCTACTTGCAGGCGGGCCGGAACCGGATCGAGGTTGAGGCGTTTTACGGGAATTGCCGGTATGAAGCCCTGGCTCAGGCACCGGGGATGATCTGCGCCTTGGATATCAAGAGCGACGGCCGCGATTTGGTCGTTACCACTGATTCCTCCTGGCAGTTCGCTGAAGTGCCAGCCTGGAACCGGCAATCGCCGCAATTCAGCTATCAACGGGCGTGGGTCCAGGACTACGATGCGCGGTTGGACGCGCGGCCGGATTGGCAACCAGTCGTGGTCCTAGGACCGGTTGGAACCGCGCCCTGGAAGACGCTTCAAGTCCGTGACATCCCATTGCCTAATCCCCGGTATTCGATCCAGCCGGAATCCGTGGTAGCCGTTCAACGCGGCGATGGCGAAATGGGCGACGGAAAAGCAGGCGGTTTTGGGAACCCGCCCAACTGGTTGCAGCGATTGGAACGGGAAGGGGTAAAAACGGACGCTTCGGCCGCGGCTAATCCCGAGGGGATCACCATGCGCGGGAAAGACGACACGGTCCTCGAGGGCAACCATGCCGAGGTAACCTATGATTTCGGGGCTGATTACGTCGGGTTTGTCGGGTTCGAGGTGAGCGGCGATGCGGGTGAAACGCTCGAACTCGCATGGAACGAAAGGTTGTCAGACTACGGCGGGACGGCGCGCCCCGGGGAACGGCTCACCGCCAACCTTGCGCTTCGTTACGTCTTGCGGGATGGCCGGCAAACCTTCCTGGCCTTCACCCCTCAAGTAATTCGCTACTTGCGCATCGCCCATCGCGGTCCGGGGAACGTTACAGTGCACCGTCTCTGGCTGGCGGACTACGGTTTCGCCTTGGCGCCGACCGGGGATTTCAGTTGTTCAGACGACGGGCTGAACCGGGTCTATGCCGCCGCGCGGCGCACGGCCCAGATGAACACGCTGGATACATTCATGGACAATCCATCGCGGGAACGCGGCTCGTGGTTCCGCGAGGCCTACTGGACGGCGCAGGCGATCTATGCCGCCTTCGGCGACACCAGTGTGAGCCGGCGCATGGTACGATACGGCGCCGCCAGCCAGGACCACCCGAACCAGGACGGCGGACCGGACGGGATGGTGCAGATGATCTACCCGGCGCGATTCCTGCACCCGGGATTCATCCCGGCGCATGCGTTGTATTGGTCGCTGCAATTGGGCCTGCACCAGCGTTGGGGTGTGGACTCGGAATTTGTGCGGGAGTTGCTGCCGGCCAATCGGCGCCTGTTCAAGGCCTTTGAAACCTGGCTCGATCCCGAAGGACTGCTGGAAAACGTGAAGTCGTGGAACTTCCTCGATTGGACGGAAATAAAGGACGGCCCGGTGAGCGTCGGGCTGAACGGCATGTATGCGGCGGCCCTGGATGATTCGGCGCGTCTCGAGCGACAATTTGGCGAGAGCACATTGGCCGAGCATTACGAACAACTGGCACAGAAGGTCCGCCAGGCCCTTAATCAGTATTGCGGCGAAGGCCCTTTTTACCCGGACACCTTGCAGCGCAATGCCCAGAACCAGATCGTTCCCGGACCGGGTTTATCCGAAGGGGTGCAATTATTCCTGATGTGGGCGCATGTGCCTTCGGCGGAGCGAACCCGGCGACTGTGGGAGCGTCTTCGCGATCCGTTCGTGCCCATCCCCGGCGGGTCGCGTGCCCCGATCGAGGGTATGGTTCGAGGCGGCATGTATTGTTTCTTCGAACGCCTGCAAATCGCGGCCCGCCTGGATGATTACGCGGCGCTGGTCCGCGATGCCAAGGCCATGTTTGTGCCGATGGCCGACAGCCCGCCCGGGACGCTTTGGGAAACGCCATGGCCCGAGCTTTACAGTGGCTCCCTCTCCCAAGGTTTCGCCTCGGGTATCGCGGCGGTTTTGACCGAGGAAATCCTGGGGCTGCGCCTCGAATGGCCTCTCCGGATCACGCCGCACAGTGGCGGTGTGCTCCGATGGTGCATGGGGCATGGAAACACGCCTAATGGGCGAGTCGATGTTGCCTGGAGTTGGAAGTCGGACCGATACGAACTGCAGGTCACCCCGCCCGCGGGAATGGACGCCAAGGTCGAACTGCCAGATGAAGCCAAGGCGGTCTGGGCATCGGGTCCGAGCCAGGCTGCATGGCAGGGACAACTAACGATTACCGGGCCGACCCTGATTGAAATCGATCCGGGAACCATACACGTCAAGGCGCCGTAAGAAAAGATGATAACGCCAGGAAGGTTTGCCGGCCATCCCGCAAGACGTAACGAAGCGCAAGGTTGGCGGTGAGCCGTTCCCCGGGGCGCG
>JAMCZD010000362.1 GCA_023473405.1 Candidatus Omnitrophota bacterium | reverse complement strand
ATCCAGGTTGCCGATGTAGGTGCGGAGGATTTTCTCCAGGCCCTTGGAGTATTCGCCCTCGCAAACGAATGTCTTCAACTCGAACCGCAGCGTCTTCAACTCCTCCGGCGTCACCACGTCCTTCACGAACGCCACGCCGTTGTTCAGAAGTTCGAGGGTCTTCGGGTTGGTTGTGAATAGTTCGCCGAGGTTCATGATCTGATTGCTCCTTCATCTGCCGTGATCGGGACCGCCAAATAATTCCAGCCCTCGCGGGCATCCAAAAAGCGATAGGTGTTGTTCTCGTGTTCGCCGGGGAAGAAAACCAGGAGGCGTCCACGGATGGCGGACTCCACCTTGGCGACCAGCTCCGATGTTTTCATGAACCCGAACAGGCTGGCCACGCCGTAGATGGCAACGACGGTATTTTCGTCCGCCTTGGGTGAGGTCAACACGTCGGTTACCTGGCGCTCGATGGCCTCCTTAAAGTCGTCCACGACAGGCGACTCGGCTTCCAGGTGTTCCGGGGTCTCGAAATAACCGTCCCGGTATTCGTGATTCGCCAGCCACTGGGCGAATGCATCCGTGAGGTCAATGGTCACCCACCCATGCTTGGCGCGTTTGGTAGAAATCTCGAACTCCTCCAGCCGCCTGCGGAGCCGCCGCTCCTCAGACTTATTGTAAACGGCGAACCAGACGCGCTGCGGTCCCGCGAGGTTGCGCTCCCACGGTAGCGAGACGCGGGTGTCGTAGCTCTGGATGAGACGCTCAATTTGGCCCATGTGAAGCTTGGATTTCTTTCGGGGTTAAGAGCTGGCGGAAGTTGATTTCAAAGACGTTCCCCGCGCCTTTGAAGTCCAACCAGCCACGCTTCGACGCTTCCTGGGCCAATCGGATCACCTGGTCGCGGGGCATATCCAGGAGTCGCGCCCAATCACTTTCGATCAGGAGCTGCCCATGCAAGCCACACAGGTAGCCCAGGACCAGCGCGTAGGCGGCGGTCGCTGGCGTGACCACGGGCCGGGTGCGAACTTTGTTGACCTTGCCCCTGAAAAAACCGGCCTGTGCCCATGACGCGGCCACGTTCTGTGCCAGCGAGAGGGTCATTTTCTCACTGAACCGCCCTGGCAGCTCGTGATTGAAAAAGTTTACGAAGTCCTCGCTCGTCAGCGTCTCGCCGGGCTTGGTCTCAAGGACTTTTTTTGCCGAGAGCCGGAGCAGCGCATCCCGTGCCTGGGCGCACAGCAGGGCGAGCATCGGACGCGATGATTGGTCGGCCTTCCAGAACAACCTGAGCAACCGGAAAACGGTGACACTTTGGTCGAGGGCGTAGAGGTCAGCCAGGTGCCGGGCGGTGAGCCAGCGGTTGCTGGTGGTGCGTTTACCGAGGACGTTCTCCTCGACGATCAACTGGTTGAAGTCCTCCCGTTTGGCCTCCTTGGGCGCGGTAACCAGGAGCGCAGTGATGTCGGCCAGCATCATCGTACGGGCCGTGTGCGCCCCGCTGACCCCAGCCTTGAAGCCAAACTCCGTCCTCAGCTCGCCCAGGGTGCCTGGGCTGCTGGACGCTTTCGCTGCCGACTGGTGGACGCCTTTCATCGGGGTTCAAAGTCAATCAGGGTCCGATTCAAGCAAACACCTGCGGCCCCGACAATGCAAAACCCTGTAAAATATGCGATTCAAAACCCGGCTTAACCTACGGTTGATGAAGCAAATACAAGGGTGAGCGCGTGTTAACCGAAGGTGGGTGCCGCCAAAGGCAAGCTGCCGAATGCTTTGACATGAAATGAGAAGTGCTAATCGGCTAAAGGTAGTCGCGGCAGGCTTTATGCGTGGCCGGTCGGGTGCCTGGCTTGGTCCGTAAGCCAAGCTTGGACACCAACTTGCCGGGCACGTAGATAAGATCGCAGGCCGGTTGCTGGCCGCGAAACCTATGATTTTCATCGAACCGATAACTGCGTATTTTAGGCGAACACAGCCTTTCACGCCGCCACCTGCGCTAGTTGCGCTTAGCGCCAAGGAGAACCTGGTCGGTAAAGTGCCCCAGGCGCAACCGGAGGTCCCGCAGGTAGAGTTTCCCAGCTTCCCCCAGCTTACGCGACTCGATGAACTCCGCTACGACCGCCTCGACGGTGATGGTGGGCAGCGCCTTGGGGCGGTGCTTGGCGAAGTAGTTCGCCGCATCCTTTAACGTGCCCACACCATCGAGGAGTTTGTTGGCAGCGAGGCTGTCGGTAACCAGACCATCCAGGTCGAGGCCGGAAGAATCGAGCAACTGGCTCGCCCGCTTGTAGGCTCGGCGCTCCGGTCCGCGCAGGACGAGCATGTCCTGTCCGCCGTTGGCCATCTGCTTCACGAGGGCATTGGCGTGCTTTTTGGCCGCATCGTAGTCGTCGAACGTGGCCCGCTGCATCAGGCCCTCCGCATCATGGTGACGAACTTCAAAGCGGAATTTTCCGCGATGTCGCTGCCGGTAAATCCTGGCTTTGGAGGACTTGAACTCCACAGTTTCCGGGAAGTCCGGCTCTGCGCCCGACGATTTTCCGTTGGGTTGAGGTTGTTTCACCGGTTCTGTGAACCCACCGTTTGGATTAGTAATGGAGTTTTCCATACGGCGGACAGAATTGGTTTTGGCGGCCTCCTTGGGTGCCGCTTGTCACACAACCGTCCTACGATGGATTTTGTTTACAAAAACCATCGCCAACGACCTCCTGGGTGACATTGGCTAAGCCAATGCCAACCAGCGTGTTACGAGTGAATACAGGGAAAAGGCTA
>JAMCZD010000091.1 GCA_023473405.1 Candidatus Omnitrophota bacterium | reverse complement strand
CCTGGCGCGCAAAAGACACCTTGTTTTCCGTGGAAGTCAATTCTTCCATCAATTGCATCATGGTTTGGTTGGCTTTGAGGTCGGGATACGCCTCCGCCAACGCAAACAACCGGCCCAGCGTCCCCGTTAGAGCCGTTTCCGCCCCGCCCAACTCCTTCATGGCCGCAGCCTCGCCGGGGTTCTGGGCGGCCTTGGCATTGGCGGCGGCAGCCGCGTTGCGGGCGGTGATGACGGCTTCGAGGGTGCCGCGTTCATATTTGAGGTAGCCCTTGGCTGTTTCGACGAGATTGGGGATCAGGTCATAGCGGCGCTTGAGCTGCACGTCGATCTGGGCGTAGGCGTTTTTGAACCGGTTACGGAGGGTTACCAGGCTGTTGTAGGCGCCGATGATGTATCCGCCAACGACCAGTATGCCCAGAATTAAGATTGCCAGGATAATTACCGCGGTCACAGGTTTCCTTTCGTTAAATCCAGACTGCCAGGTAATTTGGAACGAACACGGCAATAAATCAATCCAAAAGTCTGCAGTGGCTGTCTCATTCAGGGCTAATGCGTGGAGAATGAAGGAACGGCAAGCCCGCGAGATAAAAAGTGAGATAGCGTCCGTTTCGCGGAAAGTGATGACTCCTTAATATGAGACAACTTGCACCAGACGGTGCATTAGCCCTGTGTCAGCTTGGGCAGACTTCGGTTTCCCGGTTCACGGAGCCCCCGGTCCGGCATCATGGGGTGGCGTCCGAACTCTGAACCCGCGGACCGGTGAACCGGCAGGCCCGAGGTCTGCCCCACGCTTTGGCGGGGCAGGCAAGGCTCAGCGGGGCACGAGATCTACTCGAACACAATGAATTTTTCCTTGGCGGTAGCGCACACCGGGCATCGCCGGTCGGGCAGCGCGGTTACGGTATAACCGCATACCGGGCAGACATAGATCGATGTGACATGGTTGTTGCCCAGGGTATTCAGCGCTTCCTGGTAAAGCTTCGCATGCTCGGTCTCGGCCGCCAGGGCGTAGGTAAAGGTGCGAATGGCCGGGCTCGCCTGATCTTCCTTGGCCGCCTTGAGAAACTCGGGATACATCACGTCCCGCTCGTAGGTCTCGCCTTTGATGGCCGCGGCCAGGTTCTCTTTGGTCGCGCCCACTTTTACATCGTCCAGGGCAAACTCATCCGGCTTGCCTCCCATCCGGATAATGGCCGCCTTGTGGCTGTCCCGGTGAATGCCTTCGGCCTTGGCGGCCGCGCGGAACAACTTTGCGACTTGCGCGTAACCCTCGCTCTCCGCCTTCTTGGCGAATTGCTCATAGCGGTAGCCGGCATTGGACTCTCCGCGATAAGCCTTGTTGAGATTCGCGATGGTCTTACCCGGGGCAGCGTGGCCCTCGACTGTCAGCGCCAGGAGCGCCGCCAAAAACGCAAATAGTTGAATTAGTTTCATGGGACTAAACTATAGTTGAGAATCCCCAAAACGCAAATTTGGGCGGCTCAAAAAACCTCGTTCTCCAATAATTGCTCCTTTGGGAAGCATGGTTCCATACCCGAAGCCATGGCAACCGCGGGGCGGAAGCCTATAGGTTATCAAGCCGGCTCGAGTCCGTATTCTGCCGGCAGAAATTTGCTTGCCTCAGGCCCTTTGCACATCTCTTCGATCAACGTTTCCTCGTTTTCGGGGAGTTCTTCGGCCTGGTCTTGGAACAGGTTCAGCCAGCGCAACTCGCGAGCCGGCAGGTGCAACTGGCCGGAGCCGTAAGCCTGCTTCAGCTCGTCGATTGCGGCGATCACCGCGCGGCGGGTTCGCCGGTATGGAGTGGATTCTTCGAGAATGGACTGTGCTATTCGCAGGACCACGTCCGGACGCAAGACCCATGCCTGCGGGTCCAGAGCCGCGTCCGAGGCGACCAGCCAGTCCCGCAACTGCCTGGCATCGCGGTCGGACCCGGCCAGGGCGGCGTTAAGGAGGCGGCAATCGTAGGCCAATTGCTCGAGGGAGACGACCGGCGCGTTGGCGCTCAGCAAGCGCACGTTCTGGACGGATTCATTGGACCAGCAATCACAAACGGCCTGGGCAATATTCCCGACCGGGCTCAAGTGGGCACAGGCGGCCGACCGGCCCTCCATCGAGATGGGTATCCCCGCGATGGCTTTCAGGTAAGGGCCTTCGTAGGCACAGTCTTTACTTGGTCCAACAGCGCCCATCTCATACGCCACCAGGCTGCGCGGAACGGCAGCCACACGCACGATGGCCGCAAAAACGCGCGGTACCATTCTCTGCTCGGCCAACACCATGGCTGTATTGGCAAAACCACAGGCGGTGTCCCCGGAAGCAACAATGCCCGTCTTCTCGCACACGCCCACCATTTCGCGCCACAGGAACTCCATATCGCGAGCTGCCAGGATGCCGATGGCAAAAACCAGACTGCGCAGGTCGGCGTTCATCAAGGCCGGGTCGGAGATTTCCTTGCCGCCGGTGGACTCGATAGCGAGAAGGTCGGCGCCAGCGTCTGCTGCGCTATTGAACAATTGGATCATACCATCCCAGTACTTGCCCCGGCGCATCAAGGGGGGGCGCTGATGGTCGCGGATGTCATTGGGGGTCAACCGCAAGGCGGTTGAAAGCCCTTGGCGGTCATGATAATGGCGCATGATATCGGCCAGAATCCACGTGATTTCCGCTCCCCATTCCGGGTGAACGGTCATCGGCGGCAGGGTCTCGAACTCCACCAACA
>JAMCZD010000415.1 GCA_023473405.1 Candidatus Omnitrophota bacterium | reverse complement strand
ACGCTCTTCCGATCTATATTGTTGATTGAATTTGATGGCGATATCCCGGGTGACCTCGACGTGTTGCTTCTGGTCCCGCCCGACAGGCACCAGATTCGAGTCGTAAATCAAAATATCCGCGGCCATCAGGACCGGGTAGGCAAAAAGGCCGTGGTTTGGGGCAATCCCGCGCGCCAGTTTATCCTTGTAGCTGTGACAGCGTTCGAGCAATCCCATCGGGGTTACGGTGGAAAGAATCCACGCCAACTCCGTTACCTCCGGCACATCTGACTGGCGGAAGAATACCGTTTCTTTCGGATTCAATCCGCAGGCCAGGAAATCGAGGGCGACATCGAGGGTGTTTCGCCGGCGCTCGGCGGGGTCCACCAACGAAGTCATGGAATGGTAATTGGCGATGAAATAGTAGGTCTCAGCCTGTTCCTGCAATTCGATAGCCGGTCGCATCATCCCGAAATAATTGCCGAGATGCAGCGTGCCCGACGGTTGTATTCCTGATAAAACTCGCATGAGCAAAAGCTTAAACTGAATGGATTCGGTTGCCAAGAGGCAGGAAGCCAGGAACGCGCGGTAGCGCAGGGCCAATGCCTGGAGCATGAAGAAACGGCAAGCCAGCGACTGGATCCCGCCAACCAAGCGATGTTACTTCAATTCGCGGACCGTTTCCCCATCGCTATAAGTTGACCCAAACTCGGTTCCAGGCCAACACAGCGGTGGAGAGAAGGACTCATCAAGAGCAGTTTCATGTCCTGATCGCGACATTTTTTCGACACATCGGCGCTGCCGGCGTAGGGCCGATCTGCCGCTCGATCCAATTTTTTGAGGTGCGGTGGCGAGCCTTATGGCGCGACGCCGCTTTGGACGGGGGGAAAACGCCATCGCCGCTTCGCTCTGCCGGCTCACTCCATATCACGCGCTCCACACTCTCCACGCTCCACACTCTCCACGCTCCACACTCCACACGCTCCCACGCTCCACTCTCCACGCACCTTCATGCCCGCAAGCCGGAGGGGTCGAATTCGAACTTTTCATTGGCTCGGAGCAACTCGTCCCAGGTAACGGTGCCTTGTTTATAAGCGGCGGTGCGACCGAGGATAGTGACCAGGTTGCTGCGCACGGCGGAGGCAACGGTTGGGTTGCCAAATTGGCCCTGGGTGATGCGATCATGAAACTCGGCGATGTTGCGGATAGCGCCGTCGGCGTAGAGGTTGGCGGTATCGCCGACAAAGGCATCCTCGGCGGAGCGGACGGATGCCTTGCCGGAATAGTGGGTATCGGCAGTTCCTTTGAGTCCATAAACGCGGCACATGATGTCGTCGTAGCCGAATCCCATTTGCTTGGAATTGAAGCTAACGATGACATCGTTGGGGAAGTGGAAAATGACGGCGAAGTGGTCCCAACAGTTGCCGAGGAAATCGCGGGCGCGTCCGCCGGTGCCGGTGGCCTTGATCGGATCGGCATCCATGAACCAGGCCGCCACATCCAGCGTATGAATGTTCTGCTCGGTGATGATGTCGCCGGACAATACCCGGTCAATTGCCCAGGCGCGTAGGCGTGCCTCTGGTTGGGCGGCATTCTTGCGGTATTCGGCGTCCATTTCAGCGAACATCAGGCTGCACTGGTATGTTGCCTCGCAGGTAACAATCCGGCCAATGGCGCCGTTGTGGACGCGTTTTACCACTTCCTGATAGGCCGGATGCGCGCGGGTTTGGAAGTCAACGAGGAAACAGAGCCTGTTCTGACTGGCTTTCTCACCGCTCTGCCTGACGCTTTCACAGCCCGGGACATCGACAGCGATGGGCTTGGCCAGGTAGGCATGTTTGCCGGCGCTGACCGCCGCCGCCGCCTGCTCGGGATGGAAGTACGGGGGGCTTATGATGGCCACCGCATCCAGTTCCTGCTCGAGCAACCGTTTATAGGCCGACAAACCGGAATACCGGTTGGCTTCGGGTATCGCGAATTTTTGACCGGCTTCATCGGCTCGATCCTGGAAATAATCCGCAACGGCGACGAGGTTATAGCCGCCGTGCTTTAGAAACAGGTCGGCAATCCACTTGCCGCGTCCGCCGCATCCGATCAGGCCGAGGTTGATCTTCGCGTTGGCCTCGGCCCCGCGTACGAGCTTGGGCGAGAGGATGGTGAATGACAGTGCCGATGCGCCTGCGCCGGCGATAAACCTGCGGCGGCTGAGTCCTTGGTCAATTAGCAGAACATTCAAGAATTTTTGTCCACTCATAAGTCAAATAGTAATCATGAATGCCGGGTTTGTACCATGATCTGCTGAGGCAGGCAAATCTTTAGAGCGTGCTTTGAAATTGCCAGCCGTGATTGAAACGGCTACCAATGAGACGAAGCACGAGACTGATTGAAAATCCGTTAGCCGAAAACGAACATTGACTGCCCTATGAAAATGACTCGCCGTGAAATGATTCATCGCACCACTCGAGGCGCCGTGGCGCTGACGCTCGCTTCCAACCTCGAGACGCTTCGGGCCGATCCGGCCTCGCGGCGGTTTAAGATCGGGGCCTGTGAATGGTCGCTTCGGAAGGCCGACCCGTCCTGCATGGCCGTGGCGCGGCAAATTGGCCTGGACGGCGTGCAAGTGACCATGGGTTCAGTGGGCAACAACCGCAACAGGCGCCAACCCGAGGTGCAACGGGCATACCTTGAAGCTGCCCGGCAGAACGGGGTCGAGGTGGCGTCGCTGGCCTTGTCCGAAACCAATTCCGTGCCGTTGTTCAGCGAGCCGCGGGCGGCCATCTG
>JAMCZD010000192.1 GCA_023473405.1 Candidatus Omnitrophota bacterium | reverse complement strand
CACCCGAGGCCACGATCTTCAAGGCGTCGATGTCCAACCCCGAGTCCGTCTCATCGAGGATCGCCAATTGCGGCTCGAGCACCGCCATCTGGAATATCTCGTTCCGCTTCTTCTCGCCGCCGGAAAAGCCTTCGTTAACCGGGCGGCTAAGCAGGCCCGGATCCAGGTCCAGGAGCTTCATCTTTTCATTTACAACCTCGAGAAACTCGACTGCATCCAATGGTTCGAGCCCGCGATGTTTGCGGACCTCGTTCAAGGCGGCCTTTAAAAAGTAGGCGCCGTTCACCCCGGGAATTTCCACCGGGTATTGAAACGCCAGGAAAATCCCGGCCCGGGCGCGTTCCTCGGGCTTGAGCGGGAGCATGTCCTGCCCCTGGTAGCTCACCTCGCCGCTCGTCACCTCGTAGGCCGAGCGCCCGACCAGGATTTGCGCCAGGGTGCTCTTGCCGCTGCCGTTCGGCCCCATGATGGCGTGGACCTCCCCGGCGTCGACGCTCAGGTTGATCCCCTTCAAAATTTGCTTGCCGTCGATGCCGGCGGATAGATTTGTGATTTCAAGCATAAACGTATTCCATTCTAAAATTAAGCATACCTGTTCCCGCTAAGGCGTTCCCCGTCCGGCAGTGGGCGATACCGATCAGCCAACACTGCCTTCGAGGCTGATCCCGAGCAATTTTTGCGCTTCAACGGCAAACTCCATGGGCAAATGGCGGAAGACCTCCTTGCAATAGCCGTTGACGATCATGTTGACCGCGTCCTGGGTCTCCAACCCTCGCTGGTTGCAATAAAAAATCTGGTCATCTCCGATCCGCGAGGTGCAGGCTTCATGCTCGACTCGGGCGGTTGGATTCTTCACCTCGACATACGGGAAGGTGTGCGCCCCGCATTGATCCCCCAGCAACAAGGAGTCGCACTGGGAAAAATTGCGGGCGCCAGTGGCGCCTTTGAGCACCTTGACCAGGCCCCGGTAACTGTTGTTGCCGTGGCCGGCCGAGATGCCCTTCGATACGATGGTGCTGCGGGTGTTCTTGCCGATATGAATCATTTTGGTACCGGTGTCGGCCTGTTGATAATGATTGGTTACTGCCACGGAATAAAACTCGCCCACGGCGTTTTCCCCCATCAGGATCACGCTGGGATATTTCCAGGTGATCGCGGAGCCCGTTTCCACCTGCGTCCAGGAAATCTTCGAGTCCCGCCCCTTGGCCAGTCCGCGTTTTGTCACAAAATTGTAAATCCCACCCTGTCCGTTGGCATCGCCAGGATACCAGTTCTGGACAGTCGAGTATTTGATTTCGGCGCGGTCGAACGCCAGCAACTCAACCACGGCCGCATGCAACTGGTTTTCATCCCGCATCGGCGCCGTGCAACCTTCCAGGTAGCTGACGTAGCTATCCTCCTCGGCAACGATTAAGGTGCGCTCGAACTGCCCGGTGCTGGCGGCGTTGATGCGAAAATACGTCGACAATTCCATTGGGCAGCGCACCCCTTTGGGAATGTAACAAAACGAACCGTCGCTAAAAACTGCCGAATTCAGCGAGGCAAAATAATTGTCCGTATACGGCACCGCCGCACCCAGGTACTTCCGGACCAGGTCCGGATGCTCCAGGACCGCCTCGGAGAAGGAACAAAAGATGATGCCCAGCTTGGCAAGCTTTTCCTTGAAGGTCGTGGCGACTGAAACACTGTCGAAGACCGCATCTACGGCGACGCCGGCCAGTCGCTCTTGTTCACCCAGGGGAATGCCCAGTTTTTTGTAAGTTTCGAGCACCTTGGGATCGACTTCGTCGAGGCTTTTAAGGCTGGGCTTTAAGCTCTTTGGCGCTGAGTAATAAACAATCTTTTGGTAATCGATGGGCGGATAATGAACATTCGCCCACGCGGGCGGTTCCATGGTCAGCCAATGCCGGTAAGCCTTCAATCGCCACTCGAGCATGAATTCAGGCTCGCCCTTCTTGCGCGAAATGAGGCGGATGATATCCTCGTTCAACCCGGCCGGAATGGTGTCCTCGTCGACCTCGGTCACGAATCCGAATCGATATTCTGACTTGACCAACTGCTCGATGGCTGTGGCGGATGTTTTCATCATTATCAGGCCTAAGTCCAAACAATAATTATTCTAATTTAATTATTCAATATAACGCGGATTTTCGTTTCCGCAAAGCAATTGTTTGCCACCTTGAAACATCGAGCCTTCCCTCGGTTTCGTGCATTCAGACGACCGGCGCTCCCGCCTTTTCGGGCCGTTGTTCCCGCTGTGGTCTACGCTCGGCAGCACAGGTAGCGCAAATCCCCCGAATGACCAATTCATACCGGGTTGCCTGGAACCCGGGCGGCAACTGGGCCTGCCGCCGGACCGCGTCTGAAGCGCAATGAACATCGAAAAGGCTTCCGCAGCACTCGCAACAGAAGTGACAGTGCTCATCCATGTTTGCGCAATACCTGCTGGCGGTGCGGTCCAGGTTCACCTGGCGGATCAGTCCGCATTGGACGAGTGCCTCAAGGCAGTTGTATACCGTTGCCATCGAGATGCCCGGAAGGGCCTGCCTGGCCCGCAAAAACACCTCATTGGCCGTGGGATGATCCACGTTTTGCTGCAGGAGTCGATAGACCACGCGTCGTTGCGGGGTCGATCGATAACCGCTTTTGGCCAACTGTTCCCTGCCCTGCGCATCCGTTCTCAAGCTGTTAACCATAATAATTCCAAGCCTAACCTACCCCATCCACGGCAACTGTCAAAACTTGGAATAATTAAAATTATTAGTAATCAGCGGCTAGTGTTCTTCGTTGACGCGTGTCGACAACCGCCTTGCCACCTGTAACGATGAATTGTGTCAATATTCCGAACCGACACCATTCACACGCAATCAACCTGGCCAATAGGGGCGGGGACGGCCCGTCCCCGCTTCCCCTCGCCCCGCTTCTGCTCAACGGCACTCGGGGACGGGGCGTCACCGCTTCCTCCGGTATTCTCCAATTACGGTTCCGATCCGCCGCAAGGCATTGGGCGGAACGTCGGCGGGCAAGGTTTCTTGGGCGACTGATTAAAAGCGGTTGCGGGGTTGACCAATGATCTGCCAGTCCGGGTATCGCCCGGAACGGATTTTCATGCCGAACTCGGGATCGGGGCCAAAGGCACTCGCCGCGGCGTAATCGTGTTCCGGATCATAATCATAACCGGTGATGCAACCACCAGTCCTTGCCATTCAGGCAGATGCCATCACCGGCAACCCGCCGTTGCGGCGCCCAAACCGGTCTGGCATCGCACATCCACGATACCCCCGTCTCTCTCGGGTCCCCAATCAGATTCCAAACCAAGGCAAACACGAGCCCGGCACAGTGTGCTGCGGAATTAGAATAAGTCAGAGCCGGTCAACGCCGGCTGCTACGGTGCATCAAGGCCACGGAACGGCCCGGTAAAACTGCTGGCTGATACCGGGGGCGTTGGTGTCGATGAATTCAAAGGTGCTGTTCACGAAAGTATTGGTGAACAGCGGGGTCCAGTCGAAGAGAGTAGTCGAGGTCTGGATAACGAAGCCTTGACCGGGTTGCCCACTCAAGAGCAGGTGGAATGCTCCTTCGGAGGAGACTGTTCCGGTATTGACGCTCGGTGGAGTGGGGGCGAGCACGGTAATGGTGGTTTGTGCCGTGTTATTGGTTGGGCTCAAATCGTCCTGTATTGCAACCGCGTTGACGGGGACTGACCAGATTCCCGGGCTAACGGCAGTGACATTGACCTCGAACGATGCGCTCGCTCCATTAGTGAGCATGACCAAGCTGCCGATCAACTGATCGCCGGACTGAATCCAACTGCCTTGATCCGAGGTGGCGGACACGAGGCGCAGGCCGGCGGGAATGGCGTTGGTAATGATGATGCCGGTAGCCGTCATGGGGCCCTGGTTGGTGACGTTAATCGTATACGTCAAGTTGCTGCTTAAGGCGACCGTTGTTTGCGGGGCAGCGATGGATACCGCCAAATCGGCGGTGTTGTTAAGCGACTTCACGGTAGTAATCGTCATGCTCCAGCCGCCGGCAATGCTTCCCAGGTCGAGCGCGCTGTCGTCCACCACATACAGCGCCCAAGTTCCATTGGGATTAATTCCATTAAAAACGGATAGAGTCGTGCCGTATGGCTCGGATGGGGCGGGATCAGGGAAGATATCGCCGAGGTTGTAGTTGCTCGGCTTGTAAACGCCTGAAACGATCTGGTTGGTATCGGGGAGGGATGCGTTGCCAAAATCATCAAAACTCAACGTAACGTTGGTAATCATGTTGCCGCCGCCGGAATCGGACATGAGCATGAGGCTTTGTCCGGTCGGACTTACCATCAAAACATCGATGTCGTCCGGATAAGTATGATTTACCCGGAACAGGGATACCGTCACCTTGCTAACGGTACCGACCAAGCCAGACACACTGATGGTGGACGGGTAAGGTGTAGCGGCGCCGTGATCGGGGATACTAATTGCGCTGGCGTTGCTGAAGGTCGTCTTGGTGCTGCCCAAGGTGTAGGCAAAGGTGACCTGGCCCAGAGGAGTGGTGCCGTCACTGAGCTGGAACGTAGCGGTAATCGTTTCTCCGTTGGCGCCTTGGGCCTTAAAGGTGAAGGGACGGGCGACCAAGGGACCGCCGGCAATCACGGCCCCATAGGATTGTTCGGCGCTGGGTGCGGCAATCCCATTTGTCGCCAGGAGCGTGGCCACGAGGTTGGTCGTGTCCTGCTTGCCAATATTGCGGAGGGCGAAGTCCAAGGTAACCGTTTCACCGGGATCAATGGCGCCATTGGCCGGGGTTAAGCTCTCGGACGTCAAGGCAGAACCGGCGGCGGTAATCAGGCTGCCATCGTCATCGAGAATAGTTAATATGGCGTGATTGGGGGCCTTCAACAAGGCGCCCGAGGATGGATTGGACAGGATCAGGTTTACAGTCTTATTGCCCTCGATCAGCGTGTCATTGATGATGGGAACAGCAAAGGATTTCGAATATTCACCGACGCCGAAGGTAATGGTGCCACTGACTTTGGAATAATCCTCGCCGGCAATTGCGGTGCCGTCGGCGGTGGCATAATCCACCGACAGAGTGCTGGGGCCGCCCATGCTTCGCTTCACCGTGATAAAGGCGCTTCTGCCGTCCTCCCTTACCACGTAGTTATCGGAATCAAAATTCACGCTCAGATCGTTGTCGATGATGGTCACGGTAGCGGCTCTTGGCTGGCCCAAAGTGGCGCCGTCCTGAGGGTTGAGCAACCGCACATTAAACGTTTCGTTCGATTCGATCAGGTTATCGTCCAGTATGGGCACGTAAAAGGTCTTGCTGATTTCACCCTGCGCGAAAGCAAGGGTTCCACTAACGCCTGTGTAATCCAGTCCGCTAACGGCGGTGCCGTCGGTTGTGACGTAGTCCACCTTGACGAGGCCGGTAGTGCCATTTTTGCGGAGGACGGTAATGATGGCATTAGTGCCATTTTCATTTACCTGGAACTGGCTGCTGCCGAGTACCAAATTGCCGTAAATGAAGTTGTTGTTGATGATCGTGAGGGTGGCATTGGTGATGGTGCCGAGGATCGCGCCTCCGGAAGGATTGGACAAGGTCACATCCAGCGTTTCATCGTCCTCCATGATCAAGTCATTCAGAATCGGGACGCGGACGGTCTGGATTGTTTCTCCGTCCGCAAAGGTCAGCACTCCATTGCTGCTGACGTAGTCGAGGCCGGCAGTAGCCGAACCGTCGCTTGTGCCATAGTTGACACGGACGACTCCGGAGCTGCCGTTGGTACGCACCACGGTAAGGAAGGCGTTGGTGCCATTCTCATCCACCCAGTAGGTGGGGTTGGCAAAGGCGATAGACCCGGGGGCAAAATCGTCGTCAACGATAGTCAGGACGGTGGTTGCTTGACCGAGTTGGACTTGCGATACCGGCGATGGATTGCTTAGGAGCAGATTAACCGTCTTGTTACCTTCGACCAGGTTTTCATTTATAATTGCAATCGCGAACGTCTTATTGGTTTCGCCGGGCTGGTAGGTGATCGTGCCGCTGGTGGGTGTATATTTGATCCCGGCGGTTGCCGTCCCGGGCAAGGTGGTATAATCGACCGATACAGTCCCCTCCAAAGAACCTTGTCGCAACACGGTAATTACGGCGGAACCGCCCTCGACGTTCTCATTGACGCTGAAAGCGGGAGCGCTGAAGCCCACCACGCTATCGTCGCTCTTGATGGTCAAGGTAGCCACCGGCTGATTGCCGGCGGTGGCGCCAACAAAATTGTCCAAGGCTAGATTCATCGTTTCGTCTGGTTCCACCAGGGCGTCGTTCAGCACGGGAACATTAAATGATTTTAGTGTTTCACCAGACGGGAAAACCAGCGTGCCGCTCACGCTCACATAATCGGAACCGGCCTTGGCAGTGCCGCCTTCCTGGGTGTTGTAATCCGCCGACACAGTCCCGGTGGTTCCGCCGGTTCGGCGGACTTGAATCACGGCATTGGTTTGGTTCTCCACCACGTTGAAGTTGGGCGCGCTAAACTCCAACTGGCCGGGGCCGGAGATCGAGCCGCCATGAATCCGGGCGAGGTGATTTCGAGGAATCCCATTGTAAGCCGTAAATCCGCCGCCAAAGACAATCTTGCGGTCGGTTTGAATGACAACCGCCGAGACGAAGCCGTTGGCACCCATGCCGAAGTTGATGGTTGAATCCACCGAGCCATCCGGGTTCAAACGCGTCAAACGATTCCGTGTTACGCCGTTGGCGGAGGTGAATTCACCTCCCAGGACCAATTTCCCGTCAGCCTGGGCGGCGATGCTGTAGACGGCGCCATTGGCGCCCGAACCAGGATCGAAGTCCGGGTCCAGCGACCCGTCCGTGTTCAACCGCGCAATCCCGTTTCGGCTCACGCCGTTCACCGACACAAACGAACCGCCGACGACCAATTTACCGTCGCTCTGGATCACCACACTACGCACGGCGCCGTTGGTGCTGGTGGTAGGTTGGAAGGTTGTATCCACGAATCCGTTGGTGTTCAGGCGGGCGAGTCCGTGCCAGCTTAGGTTATTTAATGTCACGACGAAATCGCCGCCAACGACTACCTTGCCATCGCTCTGAATGCCGATGGCGAGCACGGAACCATTGATAGACGAACCTGGATTAAAGGTGGCGTCCACGACACCGTTGGTATTCAAGCGGCCAATTCCATGAAGCACAACACCGTTAACCGTGTTAAAAGACCCGCCGATTAACACCTTGCCATCCTGCTGAAGCGCCAAGGCAAAAACAGGATTGTCGGCGCCGGCGCCTGGATTAAAGAATTCGTCCAGGACACCGTCGGTGTTCAATCGTGCAATGTGATTCCGGTTGGTTCCCTGAACGGAGGTGAACAACCCGCCCATAAGCAGCATCCCATCCGGCTGCAACAACATCGTCCGCACCGAAGCATTCGGACCAACGCCGGGATTAAAGGATGGATCCAAGGTGCCATCGGGATTCAACCGCGCCAGGCGGGTCCGATAAACGTCGTTCACCGAAAGGAAATCACCGCCAATCATCAGCTTTCCGTTGTCCAGCAACGCGATTGAGTAAATCAGATCGTCGGCTCCATTCGCAACGAAGGTGCTGTCGAGCGAACCGGCGGGTTCATTGATGGTTTCATCATCGACGATCGTGATCGGGGCAGTTGCGTATAGACCCAGCGCCGCATTTGTCGGATTAGACAAGGCAAGATTAAAGGTGCGGTTGCCGTCCACAATGCTGTTGTCGATAACCTGTATGGAGAACGTCCGGCTTACCACGCCCGGATCGAAGACAAGAGTGCCGCTGACGGCGCGATAATCCACCCCTGCCCGACCGGTTCCATCACTGCTCGCATAATTCACCGAAACGGTTCCCCCGCTGCCTCCCTGGCGGACAACGGTAACAATCAGGTTGGTCCCGTTCTCATCAACGGTGTAAGCGGGGAAACTGAAGGCCAACAATCCATAGGCGTCATCATCGACGATGGTGATGGCAGCGGTATATTGGGCGCCTAGCGCTCCCGTTACGGATGGGTTGGACAGGGTGAGATTGAAGGTTTGATTGCCTTCGACCAGGTTTTCCTCGAGAATCGGAATAGCGAAAGACTTGTCCGCCGTGTCTCCATCAGCCCAGGACAGGGTACCGCTGGTGGCGGTGTATTTTAGGCCGGCTGTTGCTGTTCCGTCGCTCGTATCATAGCGGACCGTCAATACGCCCTTGCCTCCACCCGTCCGCCGGATCGTAACGATGGCGGATCCAATTCCTTCGCTAACGGTGTAGTTGGCTGCGTTGAAGCTGACCCGGCCGGAGGCGAAGTCATTGTCGATAATCGTCAACACGGCGGTGGTTTGGGAGCCCAAGTTAGCGCCGCCAGTGGGATTGCTCAAGGTCAGGTTTACGGTCTCATCGAGCTCAGCGACGGTGTTATCGATAATCGGCACTGTAACGGTCCGGTTGGTTTGCCCGGAGCTGAATCGCAAGCGTCCGGTAGTGGTCGTGTAGTCCAAACCAGCCACCGCGGACCCGTCACTGGTGGCATAATCCACGGAAACATCTCCGTCGCTGCCACCAGCGCGATTCACAGTGATGGTGGCATAGGCACCGTTCTCATCGATACTGTAGGTGGGCGAGCTGAACGAGAAGGTTCCCGGATTTACATCGTTATCAACAATGGTGATCGCCGAGTCAAACTGCCCGAGGGCGCCTCCCAGAGGTATATACTCACCGCCCAGGGTAATCTGGCCCATCGGATTGGACATGGTCATGTCGAGAATCTTGTTTCCGCCTGGGATGCCGTCCGAGAGGATCGGGACCGCGAGGTAATTGTAATTGGTATAGCCTTCACTCCGCATATACAACCAATACTCAGGCCAGATTTCCTGGCTGCGCGTTGTTTGATAATTGCTTCCGGCCTTCGCGGTGCCGTCACTGGTACTGACGTCGGCGGAGATCGTCCCCAACTGCCCATTTACGCGCCGCAAGGTTACTTGAAGTCTGCCGGCATTTTCGTCCACGTTGTAATTGCCGGTGATGAACTCGAGGTTGCCCGGCCCAGGCGTTGAACCGCCAATCAACTGGGCGACATTATAACGGGTGCGTATATCGGCGCGGGTGAACTCCTCCCAGGTTTTAGGCTCGACGGCATAGAGGCTTGGGCTACCTCCGAGCCGGTGGAATCCGCCACCGATAATGACCTTGTCCTGGGTGACCACATTCGGCTGCAACACCACGACATTGGTGCCGTCCACCACGTTACTCGTGGTCACGCTGACAAAGTTGGTGGTGGCGATCTGGTAGGCTGCAATCGTCTTGATGTAGTTCTTGGGATAAAGACGGCTGGGATTGCTGGGGTCGAAGTAGGATGGATTGATCGGCCCGGCGAATTGATTATAGGCGGTATCCATGAAGCTGGTATCGAGCGTGGCATCCGTGTTCAACCGCGCCAGACCCACCCTGCGCGTTCCATTGTACTTGGTAAAGATACCACCAACCAACGGCCTGCCGTCCGGTTGCACGGTAATGGCATAAACCGAATCGTCGAAACCGCTGCCCGGATTGAAACTCGTGTCCAGTGTGCCATCCGAGTTCAAGCGGGCGATGGAGTTTCGACTGCGAACGTCGACCGAGCTAAAAGCTCCACCGATAAGCACCTTGCCATCCCGTTGCATAGCCACCGAATAGACGAGCCCATCGGCTCCAGTGCCGGGGTCGAAGGCAGTGTCCACGGAGCCGTCGTTATGCAATCGGGCGATCCGGTTGCGCCCGATGCCGTTCACGGAGGTGAAATCGCCTCCGATCATGACCTTTTCCTCGATACCCGTAGTTTGGATATAGGCCTGGAAAATCCAGACCGTGTATGGATCACCGCTGCCTTCATTGACTACGATTGTCAGTTCCTGTGATTTGCCTGGGCCATAGGTAAAACTCACCACGTTGGTCCCGCTCACCAGGCCGGTGTCATAAACCAGGTTGGTGTCGTAATAGACGTGAATGGTGTCCGGTATATCCAGAAAGTCATAGTAAAGGGTGACTCGGCCCGAAGTCGATCCGGTGAAAACGTTGGTGCGGTATTCCGTCGGGCCGTAACCCCACTGGCCTCCTTGGATTTCGAAGGCCGGCGGTCCGGCGATAGCGACCGAACTGACGAAATCGCTCGGGCCCAAACCCGGATCAAAACTGGTATCAAGCGAGCCATCGGTGTTCAATCGGGCGACGTAATTTCGGTTAGTTCCGTTGACGGAGGTAAATTCGCCGCCAATAACCACCTTGCCGTCGCCCTGGATGGCCGCTGAACGAACCGTCCCATCCGTTCCCAGAGCGGGATTAAAAGTTGTATCGAGCGTGCCATCGGAGTTAAGCCGCGCGATGTGGTATCGCTGGACGCCGTTATAGGAGGTAAAACCGCCGCCTATAATCATCTTGCCGGCCAGAGACAAGTTGCCCCCATAAGCGGGATAGATAGTTAGGGTGTCGATATAATTGTCGGCGCCGGTGCCGGGCGTGAAGGTGTTGTCGTTGGACCCATCGAGGTTCATTCGCGCAATGCGATTTCGCTCGATGGTATTGAACGCGGTAAACTCGCCCGCAATGACCGTTTTCAAGTCATCCTGGACTGCGGTGGCATAGACAGGCTTATTTGCGCCTGGAGTAGTGTTAAAGGGCGGTGTGGTATAGAACGTCATGTCCGGATTGTGGTCCCGATCAAGGGCGCCGGCCGGTTGGTCGTTGAACAGGATGGTGCAGGGCGAAATATGAACGGGGCCGATAGGCGTTGCTGTATCACCGGGAAGAAGAAATATACGGACAAAGATATCCTCATTAAATTCAACGGTGGAATCAGGGATAATCGGCAGGAGAATATTCCTGGGGGTATAATCGTCCTGTCCCCAGGAGAACGTTCCGGAGACGTTGGTGAAGTCCAAATCCGGTTTGGCGTAATCGGACCCTGGTTGGAGCGAGTGCGGGTATATTATATCATAATGCAAGGTGCCGGAATTGGTGGCGTAGATTCCACGAGTCACGGTAATATTAATGTTGGTTTGGTATTCATCAACACGATAGGCTGCGCGGGCAATGCTATAGTTCGAATCGTCGTCGCCAATTTGAAGCACAGTATTGCTGACACTGCCCAAGCTGGGCGCGATAATGTTAGGATCTTCTTCCGGAGCAGGGCGGGGATTGGACAACACCAAGTCAACCGTTTTGATATCGGAGATATTCGTCGACCCATCCGGAAGGATGACAGTACCACTGCCCATGTAATCGTCGATGATGGGCACGACGAAATTCGTGCTCATCTGGTAGTCCTCAAAAATCAGCGTTCCGCTTACAGGCCGGTAATTGCTGTTAGGGGTGGCCGTGCCGTTGGTTGTTGTGGCATAATCCACCAGAACTCGGCCGGTGCTGCCGCCGGTTCGAGTAACCGTGATAAGGGCGCCGGGAACGGCTCGATACTGGGTCCAGATTGGATCACCCGGAGAGGTGCGCGCAAGGAGGTCATCCCGCCAAATATAACTCTCGCTTTCACTCACGAGGTACGAGGAAGCACTGAATTGAAATTGGCCGGCCGGCTTTTGGACAATGACGGTTTCGTCGTCGACAATAGTGAGTGTGGCGTTCGAGGGGCTGCCGAGTTGGGCTCCCGCCTTCCGATCTGAGAGGGCCAAGTCAACCGTTTTATTCGGATTGGCAACGGCATTGTCGAAGAAGATGACGGTGAAGGTTTGGTTTGTTTCGCCATCGGCAAAGGTTAGAGTGCCGCTCTGGACCAGGTAATCTACACCCGCTGTTGCGGTTCCGCCTACGGTTCTGTAGTCGACCGTAACGATGCCGGTGCTGCCACCGGTTCGCGTCACGGAGATAACGGCGAACCCGCGATTTTCGACTTCGCTGTAGTTGGCGGAGACGAACTGCAGTTGGCCGGCGCTCTGGGCGAGCAGGCTGCCGGGGAGAATCCAAAGCAGCCCGAGGCATAACGCAGCCCAGCACCGTTTGGGCGGAGGAAGCTTGTGTTGCAGTGGGCCAACATCAGGGCCGGTCCCGAGGCGGTCGGCGGCCCCCCTTTGGAAGAAGGCATCGAGGAGAGAGAACCGAAGAAGGCTCGCGGAGGATTGAAAAGTACTGACCAAGCCCCGCAAGAGGTTTCGAATTTGGATTACCTTTGTGCGCATAACTGTGTCAATAAAACGGATTCGTTGGAGATCACGGGAGGCCAGTTGCACCTGGCGGACGGCATTGTCCGCGCTCCCGTCCGTACTCATCGGTGGAAAAGAGCAGAAGCTCATGACGATTAGGGCGGAAGGAGCGTAGCCCGGTAATAACGCGCGTTTGGCCCTGACGCGGTGCTGTCCAAGTAATTCCACACCGGGCCTGAGGCGGTGTTGGTGCTTAGAGGCATCCAATCGCTGAGATTGGATGAGGCGGTCAACAGGTACGTCCTGCCGGGCTGGACCAGGAAACTGAGCAACAAACCGCCGGTGTCCAACATCCTGAAAGAAGTCAACAAAGGATCAAGCCGTACCGCGCGGTAGTAGCGCGCGCCGGAAGTGGGTGCGTTGGCATCGGTAAATTCCCAGGTCAGGCCGGTTGGAGTGTTGGTGGCGATGCCCATCCAGTCCTCCAAGTTGGTCGAGGCCTGGATGGCATACGGAACCTGGGGTTGAACATTCAGGACGAGGTGGAAGGGACCGGTGGCCAGACGGGTTACCGAGCCAATGAGCCCTTTGACTTCGGCATCTCCCAACAGGCGGGCAATGCCATTGCGCCGTGCGCCGTTCAACGTGGAGAAACCGCCTCCGACCAGGATTTTACCATCCACCTGAAGCAGGATTGCATAAACGGAATTGTCAGCACCCGTGCCGGGGTCAAAACTGGCATCCAGAGAACCGTCGCGATTCAGCCGGGCGATACGGTTCCGATCAACACCATTAACGGTAGTGAAGTCACCGCCGACATAGACCTTGCCATCGGGTTGCACGGCCAGCGCGAAAGCGGTCTTGTTCATGCCCGCGCCGGGATTGAAACTCGGATCAAGCGAGCCGTCCGCATTGAGGCGGGCGATACGATTCCGTGAGCGGCCATCGATCTGGGTGAAATCTCCGCCAATAATAACCTTTCCATCCGGTTGCAGGATTGCCACGTAAACAACTCCATTGGCGCCGGCGCTTGCATTCAGGCTTGCGTCGGCAAAGGTGGGATCAAGCGAACCATCGGCCTCCAACCGGGCAATCCGGTTTCGCGGCACGCCGTTGACCTCGGTAAAGTTCCCACCCACGATTGAGGCGCCATCGGACTGCGTGGCCAGCGTGAATACGGCGACATTGACCCCCGCGCCGGCATTGAAACTCACGTCCAATGAGCCGTTGGAATTAAGCCGGGCCACGCCGCCGCCGGCGGTTGTAAAGGCACCGCCAATCAGGTTCTTTTCAGCCGACAACGAACTGACGGCATAAACAGCGGCATTAATGGCTACCGGGGGAACGAAACCGGCATCCGTAGTGCCATCGGTATTCAGCCTTCCCACCCACTTCTGGGAGGCTAAATTCCCCACGCTGTCGAAGGCGCCCGCCATCACCACCTTACCGTTGTCCTGCAAGGCAACAGCCGAGACCAATCCACTGGCGCCCGTGCCGCGGAAGCCGGGATCAACGGAGCCATCCGAATTCAGGCGGGCGACATAATTGTGGCTGGCACCGTTAAACATGGTAAAGGCCCCGCCGAGCAGCACTTTCCCATCCGGCTGAAGAGCCAGCGAGCGTATGGCATAATTGGCGCCATTGCCCGGATCGAAGGAGGCGTCCACGCTGCCGGCGCCGAAGTCGTCGTCGATAATCAATAGTGTGGCGGTGCTGGGGCTGCCCAAGACCGCGCCGCCGGTGGCATTGGACAAGATGAGGTTAACGGATTTGTCGCCCTCGACCATGTTCTCGTCAATGATCGGGACGAGGAAGGACTTACTGGTCTCGCCGTCGGCAAAGGCCAGGGTTCCGCTGACACTCATGTACTTTATGCCTGCCCGCGCGGTGCCGTCGGCCGTGGTGTAGTTTACGGACACGACCCCGGTACTGCCGTTGGTGCGGGTGACGGAGATGACGGCATTGGTGCCCTTCTCACTTATAGTATAGACCGGGCTGGAGAAGCGGAGGATGCCGGCGGCGAAGTCGTTGTCGACAATGGTAAGAGTTGCAGTAGCCAAATCGAGTTGCGCGCTGCCAGTGGGATTCGTCAATTGCAGCAGCACAGTTTCATTACCTTCGACCAGGTTGTCGTCCTTAATCGAGACGGTGAAGCTCTTGGTGGTTTCGCCGGGGGCGAAGACGAGTTGGCCGCTCGTGTCGAGGTAATCCTGTCCGGCGGTGGCGGTTCCACCGAATATGGTGGCGTAATCGACCGTGACGGATTCATTGGTAGCGCCGCGGCGAACGACGTTAATGGTTGCGTTTCCGGTGGCGATGTTTTCACTCACGCTGAACGATGGCGAGCTGAAGCCGATGCTGCTGTCGTTATCGACGATGATCAAATCGGCGGTGGGTTGAGGGCCAAGCTCGGCCCCGCCGGTCGGGTTCAACAGCGCAAGGTTCACGGTTTCATTCGGTTCAACGATGTTGTCGTTTATGATCGGCACTGGCACTACCAACAGGGTCTCTCCTTCGGGGAAGGTGAGGGTGTTGGTTACGCCCAGGTAGTCCATGCCGGCAATGGCGGTGCCGTCGCTACCAATG
>JAMCZD010000221.1 GCA_023473405.1 Candidatus Omnitrophota bacterium | reverse complement strand
TCAAGCCTTCGACCATTTGTTCGAACGCGATAATCGAGTGAGGCCGGTTAATGAAGGCGAATTTGACGGCATCGCCCGCATCGAGCGAGGGCAACACGAAGTACCGCGCAAAATGCGCCAGTGCCTCCGGGGGCACGCTCGAGGCAAAGTCCTCCGCCGGCGGGCGGGTGACGGTGTTGAGTTGCACGCGATTAGGCCGGATGCGTTTTACCCAGGTTGCGAGCTTCTTCACGTCCGCCTCGATGGCGGTGTAACCGCCCAACAAGAACACTTCGAGCCAATACTGTCCGGTGAACTCGCGGCGAAACGCGATCAAGCCTTCGACCATTTGTTCGAACGCGATAATCGAGTGAGGCCGGTTAATGAAGGCGAATTTGACGGCATCGCCCGCATCGAGCGAGGGCAACACGACGTTGGCCAGCGCAAGTTCCTCGCGCACCTCCTTTTGCCAAAGCAACGAACCATTGGTCAGCACCGCCACTGGCACATCGGACATTGCCTGGATATGCTCGATGATTTCGCCCAGGCGCGAGTGCAACGTTGGCTCGCCCGAACCGCTGAGCGTGATATAATCAGGGCGGCAGACGAGCTTTTGTTTCAACTCGTCGAGCACGGCATCCATCGGCACCCATTCCTTGCGCTGGACAGTCAGGTTTGTTGTGCGGCCCAGTTGGCAATAGATGCAGTCGTAGGTGCAGGTCTTGAACGGCACCAGGTCCACACCCAAAGAACGGCCGAGCCGACGCGACGGCACGGGACCGAAAACGCGGGATGAATTTGAACAGGGAGTTTTCATGACGGAGTGAATCGTGTTCAGAACGTCAGCGTCATCGCCGCGCCCTCGGCGGCCATCAGGAAAGAGGGTGCTTTCATGATTTCAACGCCCTCGCGGACATCCTCCCGCTTGATGTCTTTGGCCTCGAAAGCCAACTCGCAAAGGATGATTCGCCCGCCCAACTCGCGGATGTCGTTGTAGAGCTTGACCGGATCGGGCATCCCTTTTTGGCCGCGGAGTTTCTCCAATTCACCTTTGACGAGGACCTGCGCGCCGAACGGGGAGAAGAACACGAGGACTTCGTAGTCCAGGCTCAGAGCAGACGAGGCCATGATCAAGGATGGCATGACGCCGCCGGAGTCCGCGTTGTTGCAGACCACCGCCATCTTTTTGGGGTATCCCCTAAAACCACTTGAAGGCGGGACACCGAACCCTTGGAGAGCCGTATGAATGACCAAGTAAAAGCGCGTGCCGCCGTGCTGAAACACCTGCGCGAACAACATCGGGAATCCGTGGCGCGCACCCAGGCCTGGCTCAGAGAGCAAATGCGGATTCAACAACAAATCCGCCAGGCAATTCGAGAACAGCCCCGCACCGTGCCCGAAGTGGCACGGGCCATCGGCCTCGCCGGGCATGAGGTTTTATGGCACATCACTGCATTGAGAAAATATGGGGAAGTCGTCGAAACCGGCATGCGCGGCGCCTATTACCTTTATCAAACCACTAAAGAAGCTGCCTCATGAGCACACGCGTCGAACCCGATTTGCTCCCGGCGTTGAAAGCCTACGGCGCCGCCGGCGCTGAGCAATGCCTCAACTGCGGCAATTGCACGGCGATCTGTCCGCTCAGCACCACCGGCAATCCATTCCCGCGCGATTGCATCCGTTTGGCCCAGGTGGGACTGCGAGACCGGTTACGTTCCAGTCTGGACCCATGGCTATGCTATTACTGCGGCGAATGTTCCAGCACCTGTCCGCGGGGCGCCGAACCGGGCGAGACCATGATGGCGGTGCGACGCTGGCTGACGGCCCAATACGACTGGACGGGGCTGGCCCGGCGTTTGCAAACCTCGCGAGGTTGGGTATGGGCGTCTCTCCTCTTTCCTGTCCTGTTGATTCTTCTGCTGGCAACCTTCTTTCATGGCCCCGTCATTACCGAGCGAGTCGCGCTTAACACCTTTGCGCCGGTGGAACTTATCCACCAACTCGACCTGATCCTGGCGGGCATGATTGCCTTTTTCCTGTTCTCCAACCTTTACCGGATGCACCGCTTGGCGATGAGCCGGGAGCCAGGGACCGGCATTCCGTTCTCCCTCTACCTGCGAGAGGCTTGGCGGCTGGCGTATCATTTCCTGACACAAGCGAGGTTTTCGAGGTGCGAAAGCCGGCGACGCTGGCTCAGCCACTTGGTGCTGGTGGGCGGTTACGTGACCATGTTCCTGCTGATCGTGGTGTTCCTATCCTGGTTCCAGACCGACGAACTCTATCCCCTCTACCATCCGCAACGCTGGGTGGGGTACTTGGCGGCGCTGGCCATTCTCTACGGGGCTGGAGACGCCCTCTGGGGCCGCCTGCATAAACGGCATCAGATGCACCGCTTCTCGCATCCGGGCGATTGGCTGTTCCCGCTGTTGTTGGTCCTGATGGCCGTTTCGGGGCTGAGCATCCACGTGTTCCGCTACCAAGGATGGCCTATGGCCACTTACCTCACGTATGTAGCCCATCTCGCCCTGATGTTGTCCCTGTATGTGTGTGTCGGACCGATGGGCAAATGGTCGCACCTGGCCTACCGGCCCTTTGCGGTCTATCTGCAAGCGGTCAAGGAAGCGGCCCGAGCGCGCCAAGGTGCCGCGACTCAACTGGCCCCAGCCGGTTAATCGCCATCAACGCCGCGCCTCGATCGAAACCATTGTCAAAATGAAAGGAATTATGAACACCGAAACAAAACCCAAAAAGATGGCGGTGGTCTGCAACAACGCGCAAGTGAAGCCCAGTTTCA
>JAMCZD010000499.1 GCA_023473405.1 Candidatus Omnitrophota bacterium | reverse complement strand
GGACGAGACGATAATAAGCGCGGACCGCGGCCGGGTTGCCGCGATCGTTGATCAATATCCTTCCCCCATCGGGACCAATCGAGAAAAACTCCAGACTCGCGTTCCCACCGCCCTGTTCGTAAACGAGGCGGACCGGATAGAATGCGTCTTTAGGCACCAGGACGGCGAACAGGCTGGCGGCGGGGTCGCGTGACCCGTCAAACGCGCCCAACTCGAGCGCATTAGTGGCGGCATCGGTGGCGGCGGTAACGCGGAAACCGTCATCGCTATTGACGCCCAATTGGAAATAACCGGCCGGCAAATACAGATACGTCAATACCTGGACTGCAATGTTGTTATAATTAGCCGGCTCGATCGCGCCCGGAATCCCCGGGATAGGATCGTCCGGAAAATCAGGTGATTGAAAGTCGCCCAGTTCGGGGCCGAGACCGCCCGAGTTGATGTTCCAATTGATGGTGTTGGTGACGAAGTAGGCCCCGTTTGGCCCGGGCCCAGGCAAGGCGATATTGGGGTACGGCTGACCGGTCGTCGGATCAATCAAGGTGCCGGCCAACTGCGATTCCGCTCGATCAATCGAATCGGCCAAGAGACGGGTGGGATCGGGCGCCTGCACGACGGTGGCTTCGAAGCCGACTGCGTTGGTGTCGATCCCCTCAACCACAGCCAAGCCCTCTGGGAGAGTGGCATATCGGGCGGTAACAAATGCCCACGAGTCGGTAACACCGGCCGAGAACGAGATTGCCGCCGTGTTGGTGCTGCCTGACGCAAACAGGCTCGACGGAGTGTAATTGACGAATGCATTTGAATCGGAAGATGTCACCGTGGGCGTAACGTTTACGCCGTTGACCGACATGCTGATCGGTGCTCCGGCGCCTTGGGCCAATAACAACTGGATCGCGGCGTTGGGATCAACCCCGGTCGCATTCGGATACGGTGAAACCGATTTCACGTAAGGCGCTGCCGTGCCGGTGAACCTTCGGTATGCCTTTATGCCTTGGGGATTGGACCGGTCGTTGATGAGCACCAAATGCCCGGAGGCGCCCTCGGCGAAGAACTCGAGGCTGGCATCGCCCGTGCCCTGCCACCAGAGAAGTCTAAACGGATAAATGCCGCTTTGGCTGACCACAAAGTCGAAGAGCGTGTCCGATGCCGGACGGCTGCCGTCAAACAATCCCAAACGCAAGCCTAAACGGTCGCGCGGATTCAGCGCGGCGCTCACCAAGAAGCCATCCTTGCAGTTTACTCCGCACCGATAGACTCCCGCTTTCAAATCCAGGTAGGTCAGAATTTCCACAACAAAATGGTCCTTGCTCCCGGTCGATCCCGGGATGCCGGGAACGGCGGTGTCCGGCACAAAATGCCCGTCATAACCAAGCGTACCAATCGTGGAATCAGTCGCGGTATTATAGTTGATTTGCCCCGGTTCATCATAAGAACCGTCTGGATTCGCCCCGCCTATCGCAAGATTGTCGTAGGCGCGCCCTGTGGCCGGATTTATGATCAGGTCGTCCAACTCGTTTTCCGGCGCCGGCAACAGGTTCTCATCCCCGTTGGGGCCAGGGCGCGCAACGGCAATTTGGTGCGGACGCACCGTAAAGCCCGGTTGTGTCAGATCGACGGCACCGTCTGCGACTCTATCCGCGGGGGGCAGCACGGGATAGCGCGAATAGTCGCGCACCACGAATTGCCACTGATTGGAGACCGTGTTGGCCGGTGTCCCGTTATCGCTGAATACCAGCGCCACTTTGTTCGTTGAACCGGCGGGAAGTAGGGCCGGCGGCTGATAGGCAATGGCGGTGCCCGCCCCCGTGACGCTCACCGTGGCGTTACCGGTGATATTGGTCCCGTTAAACCACAACTGGACCGTGCCCGATTGGACCTGGGTGTCGCGGTTGGCGATCGCCAGAGTGATGACCGGCTGCGGGTTTGCATCAACGGCGCCTGGCAATGGCGATGCCGCCGCCAGGTAAGGGAGCATGGTCCCGAAGGTCTCGGTTGGCACCAGGATGTAGAAATTGGCATTCACCCCCTCCGTCAACGAGGTGCATCGGAAGGTGCTTGCCCCGCCCAGGGACAGCTCAACGTCATCCCCAAACGCGTCCTGCAAGGGGAAAAATGCATAGGTCTCCGCGTCACCGGTAGGCTGCCCCAGGAAGTGCCCCAAAGGCACCGCGGTCTGATTCGTCGTGCTGGCCCCGCTCACTATGCTGTCCAACCGCGCCCCGAAAATCCCCGGACCGGCGTAGGCAAATCGCGCGTAAACCCTGTAGGTGCCGCTGGGGAAGGTCCTCGTGTAGTTCCACCACTCGCCCTCGTCCACCGATCCGATGTGATAGTCCACAACGGCAGGATCGCCCGTGTTGTCCGGATTGTATTTGTTCCGGAGGGAGTTTTCAGCCTGGCCGACCGGCTCGGTCCCAACCCATTCACCGGAGCCGTCCACGGGGCTGTAATACCGGTAATTATGGAGCCCGCTGGGATTCGGGTCGTATCTGTCGATATATTGAATCCCAGTTGTGTCAATGTAATTATTTGGAGACGGAAAGCTGCTCAGCACCACATCGTCGATGAATTGGCCGCCGTTAAAGTTGAAATCCTCGGCCTCGAACATGTAGTCGTCCTGGGAAAAGGTATCGAAAGACGTCTCGGCAACGGTCTGGGCATTGGCGGTGTCAACAGCAGTGATCGTGATCCGATAGAACTGGTTCAAGGCGAATCCGTGGCAGGTCACATGGCGCGCGGCGGCAGTGCCGGTTATGGTCAGGCTCGACGTAT
>JAMCZD010000311.1 GCA_023473405.1 Candidatus Omnitrophota bacterium | reverse complement strand
GTTCCTACCTTGGCATGGGGTATTCGGATTGCCTGGTGCCGCCCGTGATTCAACGCAATGTCCTCGAGAATCCGGGCTGGTATACCCAGTATACGCCTTACCAGGCCGAGATTTCCCAGGGACGGCTCGAGGCGCTGCTGACCTTTCAAACCATGGTTTGCGACCTGACCGGTCTGGAAATAGCCAATGCCTCGCTCTTGGACGAAGCCACCGCCGCCGCCGAGGCCATGAACCTCTGCCATCGGGTCAAAGGTTCCGAGAATCGAAACCAATTCTTCGTCTCCGCCGATTGTCATCCGCAAACCATCGCCGTGGTCCAAACCCGCGCCCGGCCTTTAGGCATCGAGGTGGTTGTGGATGACCACGAGCGGTTTGTGCCCGGCGAGAAAACGTTCGGTCTCCTGCTGCAATACCCCGCCACCAACGGAGCCGTTCACGACTACGCGCCTCTCATCGAAAAGGCGCACCAGGCCGGCGCCCTCGTGGTTGTAGCCGCCGACCTCCTGGCCGTTACCTTGTTCAGGTCCCCGGGCGAGCTTGGCGCCGATGTCGCGGTCGGCAGCGCCCAGCGCCTGGGCGTGCCCCTCGGTTACGGGGGGCCGCATGCGGCGTTCCTGGCCACCCGGGACGCATACAAACGGCAAATGCCAGGCCGATTGGTCGGCGTTTCCAAAGATGCCCGCGGTCGATCCGCCTTCCGCCTGGCCCTCCAAACTCGAGAGCAACATATCCGCCGCGAACGCGCCACCAGCAACATCTGCACCGCTCAAGCCCTCCCCGCCATTATGTCGGCCATGTTCGCCGTCTATCACGGGCCGGAAGGCTTGACACGAATCGCCCGCCGCGTGCATGGCCTGGCCAAAATTCTCGCAACCGGCCTCGAGAGTCTCGGCTATTCGACGAAGCCGAATCATGACCTGCCATTCTTCGACACGGTCTGCCTTGACCTGGGCCTATGCACCGCCGAATCAATTCTCGCCATCGCCAGGGTACATCGGATCAACCTCCGCGCCATGAACGATCATACTATCGCCATCTCCCTCGATGAGACGACCACCCCAAGTGACCTGGCCGAGCTATGGCAGATTTTCAATGGCGACCGGGCCGTCGGCTTCACCCCGGAGGAGTTGGCGGGCCGGACCGATTTGGCCCCTCCCGCTCCGCTCGCCCGCACCAGCGCGTTCCTGGTCCATCCGGTTTTCCATCGGTATCATTCGGAGACCGGGATGCAACGTTACCTTCGCCGATTGGAATCGCGTGATCTGTCGTTGACCACCTCGATGATCCCGCTCGGCTCATGCACCATGAAATTGAACGCCGCTGCCGAAATGGCGCCCGTCTCCTGGCCGGAGTTCAACCGGATTCACCCCTTTGCGCCAATGGATCAAACCCGAGGCTACCAAGCGCTGTTCGGCCAATTGGAACATTGGCTGGCGGAGATCACGGGATTCGCCGCCGTGTCGCTGCAGCCCAACGCCGGCGCTCAAGGCGAGTACACCGGGTTGATGGTTATTCGCAAATACCACGAACAGCACGGCCAAGACCACCGCAACGTCTGCCTCATCCCTCAATCCGCCCACGGCACCAACCCCGCCAGCGCCGCCATGGCGGGCCTGAAGGTCGTGCCCGTGGCGTGCGACGCGGACGGCAACATCGACCTCGGAAGTCTCCGTGACCAGGCCGCCGCGCATCAGGCCCAATTGGCGGCGTTGATGGTGACGTATCCATCCACGCACGGCGTGTTCGAGGAGACCATCCGTGAAATCTGCCGGGTAGTCCATGAGAACGGCGGGCTTGTATATATGGATGGGGCCAATATGAATGCCATGGTTGGTCTTTGCCGTCCCGCCGTCATCGGGGCCGATGTTTGTCACCTGAATCTGCACAAGACCTATTGCATCCCCCACGGCGGAGGCGGCCCGGGCATGGGACCGATATGCGTGGCACCTCACCTGGCGCCTTTCCTGCCAAATCATCCCGTGGTCGACTTGCGGCATTCCCAAGGCGTGGGCGCTGTGGCCGCCGCTCCTTGGGGCAGCGCCAGCATCCTGCCCATCTGCTGGGTTTACCTGAAACTCATGGGGCCCGAAGGCCTGACTGAGGCATCAAAAGCCGCCATTCTGAACGCCAATTACCTCGCTTGCCGACTCGAGCCCCATTTCCACGTGCTTTACCGGGGACGCAGCGGCTTGGTGGCCCATGAATGCATCGTCGATTTGCGCCAATTCAAAAGTGTCACTGTCGAAGACGTTGCCAAGCGCCTCATGGACTATGGCTTCCACGCCCCTACGATCTCCTGGCCCGTGCCCGGCACCATGATGATCGAGCCCACCGAAAGCGAATCCAAAGCCGAGCTGGACCGTTTCTGCGCCGCCTTGATCGCCATCCACGATGAAATCAAAGACATCGAGTCCGGACGGGCCGACCCGCACAACAACCTCCTCAAACTCGCCCCCCATACCGCCGACCAGGTGTCCGCCAACCAGTGGACTCGACCTTACAGCCGCGAACAAGCAGCCTATCCCGCTCCCTGGTTGCTCGAGCACAAATTCTGGCCCGCGGCGGCGCGCATTGATAATGTCTACGGCGATCGCAATCCGGTATGCACTTGCGCCGGAATGGAATAGCTGCTCGAACCGTGGCTCGTCTCGACCCGCTCTAATGAGGCGAAAAACGGCAGGCTCAGTCTCAATGGTTAAATATGCGTCATAAGAAAATAATCCTCCTGGCCGTGGGACTCTCCGCGGCAATGTCAATCATCACCTCGGCCGCATCAGGC
>JAMCZD010000205.1 GCA_023473405.1 Candidatus Omnitrophota bacterium | reverse complement strand
AGCGGCGGTGGTTATCGGCGGGATCGAGGCCGGTTGCGACCGCCGGATAGCGCGCCTGACATGCCGGACCGAACGCGGGTGCATCGGAACGGTCTCGGCAGGCAAAGGAACTGTCCGCGTCAACCACCAATTCCGCCAACTCCGCGCATAGCCAACCCGCTCCGGAATGCGCCCCAACCAGACTTCGAGCGCCGACCGCGGCGAATTAGGCAATACCAGGCTGAGATCAAAAAGGCCGGCGCGCAAACGGCGTCCGATCCGCCAAGGACTTTCTGCGGGGGAGAACGTGATCAGCCCGTCCAGGGCGGGATGGCACGGCCAAAGACCGGCCAGCTTTTCGTGGGTCAGCAGGACTATCTTGGCATCGGGCAGCGCTTCCCGCAGGCGCATCAGTGCCGGCGTGGTCATGACCGCGTCTCCCAGCCAATTCACACCGCGCACGAGGATTCTTTTCGGCGGCTGATTTCCGGCTAGCATTGTTACCCGGGATTATTCCCGAGGTTGATGGGCTCCTTATTGCAGTCAGGTCCTGCGGCGGCATTGTCCGGCCCGGGAGCCAGCCTGGCGGATTGCCGCCGACGTGACACGGGCTTCCAGCGCTGGTGGACCCAGAACCAATTTGCCGGGTCGCGGCGGGTGGCCGTCTCGAAGGCGCGGTTAATCTCTTCCATGATGGCGCGGGTGGACCGAGCCTGGCCGTTATGCCTGGTGGGAATCTCGTCGCCCACCTCGATGCGCCAATGACCCAGGCGGGTACGGAAGCAGACAGCCGTGTAGAGGGGCAGGCCATAACGCAAGGAGAATATCGCAGGCGCGGCGCTGGTCGAGCATTCCTCACCGAAAAACTCGATCGCCAAACCGCGGTCTCCGGCATGCTGGTCCACCAGCAAACCGAGCATCACGCCCTTCGGTTTCAGGGCTGCACGCAAAAGGCCCGCCTCGGTGCGGCGTTCGAAGAATTGACACCCCGTCTGGACGCGCATGGACTGCATGAGCCGGTTCAGGGCCGGCTGGCGGAGGGCGCGGTAAGTGGTGAGCGTTTGAAAGCCCAGCATGAGTTGCCCAGCATGCGCGTAGAGTTCGAAGTTGCCAAAATGCCCAATGGCCACAATGCAGCTTTGACAGCTCTGGCCGATGGGTGTGGACGGGACTTGCCGGGTGCGCAGGATTTTCTCGGCGCCCAGGATTTCGACGCGCCGGCGGAGCGCAGGTCCTTTCATCGAGGCAGTCTTGACGGCGCAGACGTAATTTTCGCCGATCCGCCGGAAGTTTTCACGGGCAAGAGCCCGAATCTCGCCCGGTTTTTTTTCGCGACCGAAACAGCGGTTTAGATTGCGCAATGCCACCTTGCGGTGCCGCGCGTCCAGATAATAAAACACAATTCCGCCAAGACGGCCCAGCCGGGCTCCCCAAGTCAATGGCAGGGATTGAACCGTGGCTATGAGAAATCGCGCCAGACAATAAAGCAAGTTGTCCATCGCTCAGCGGAAACAAATCTGCCTCACGCAATCGTGGAAATCGCTCGCGCCACTGATGATCTTGATCTCCACGCGCATGAAGTAAATGGGCAAATCCCGGCGGTCGATTTTTGGGAAACGCACGGCGTCTTTTTGGGTGGTGATGATCGCGGTGGCCTGCCGTTTCTTGCTGCGATTGATCACATTCAGGACTTCCTGCTGGGTAAACCGATGATGGTCCGCAAAACGTTTGGAATAAACCAGGTCCGCTCCCAGCTTGCCAAGGCTTTCCTCGAAGCTCTCCGGCTGGGCAATCCCGCTCAGCGCGGCCACCTTGTGATTCTTGACGTAGTCAAGGCCGAGCCGTTTGCCGGTGAAAATGTCTTCGAAGTAAAGGGGATGATGAATGCACTCGATGATGCTGGCGGACGGATTATATTGGGCGAGTTGGGAGTGGAGCGTGGCGGCGTTGCCGTTGCACTTGGTGATGAAGATGGTGTTGGCGCGCGCCAGGTGTGACGGCGGTTCGCGCAATGTCCCCCGCGGCAGCAACCGCTGGTTGCCAAAGGGTTGCTGGCAGTCGATCAAGACTATGTCGCGCCGGCGTCCGCGCAATTTCCAGTACTGGAATCCATCGTCCAACAGGAGGGTGTCGCACCCGAATTTTTCGATCGCGTATCGCCCGCTCTTGACCCGGTCCTTGTCGACCAGCACGACCACGTCCTTGAGATTCGAAGCGAGCATGTACGGCTCGTCGCCGGCCGTTTCGGAATCCAAGAGCAGCGATTTGCCGTCCGAAACCACCCGGGGCGGGGTGCTGTCCTCCCGGAACAACAATTTGTTCATCATCCGCTTGTGCAGGGGCGGGGGTTTGGACCGGTACCCCCGGGAGAGAATGGCTACCGTTCGTCCTTGGTCCTGCAATTCGCGGGCGAATTTTTCCACGACAGGCGTCTTGCCGGTGCCGCCCACCGTCAGGTTCCCAATTGCAATGACCTGAACACCGAGGGTCGAGTCGCGCAGGATTCGCATGTTGTAAAGGAAACGGCGGGTCTTGACCGCCAAACCAAACAACCTCGAAAATAAGAACAAAACCGCCCGCACGACGACGGCTCGCTTGCCGCGCCGTTGGTCAGAGATAACTTGAAGGACGAATGTCTCAACCCCTTCCGTCCATACTCGAACCCTTTCGCGCATCGACCATCAACTTTGCCTATGGTTGTCTCCCTCGGCAAGGATAGAGTAGCAGCCGGCAGCAATTCTCATTTTGACCTGAGGCATCGTCAGCGCGGAAAGTTTCGAGTTGGTTTTTCCCCTTCCAACTTCCCTTTGGAAAAATATTTTCTTT
>JAMCZD010000522.1 GCA_023473405.1 Candidatus Omnitrophota bacterium | reverse complement strand
AGGGCCGCCCATAATGAGGAAGTAGGTGTCAACGCCCTGCTGCTGCAGCGCCTTGACCAGCAGTTGTGATCCGTTTAGACTTGCCATTACCTGCACCAATGAGCCGGCGCAGGCGGCCGCCGAGGGGACGGACCTTCCCGCCGCGGGCAAAGGTGCGTTGGACTACCCGCTCTACCTGCAGTTGCTGGCCGGATTAAACCGGGAAATCTACCTCGCCCTCGAACATCTCACCCTGGACGATGTCCCGCGAGCCAGGGATTACGTGCAGGCGCAGTTTGATAAACTCGATTGATCTCCGCATGACGTCTAGTCGGAAGATCATCGTTTTGTTCTTGATGGTTGTCTGGCCCGGTCTCATGGCCATGGCGCTCGAGTTTCCCGGTCCGGCGCCAGGCAAGGCCCAAGCCGAGGTCCAAGACCAGCAGGTGACACTGGGTAATGCCGTGATCGCGTGCACCTGGAGCGTCAAAGAGGGACGGTTGCGACTCGATGCCATCACCGATCGAATCACCAAAAGTATCCGTCCAGTGCCGGGCAGCGAGGTTTTCGAACTAATCACCGGTGCGGCCAAAGATATCGCCGGATCGAGCCTGCGGATTGCCAGCGGACCCGAGGTACAGGACCTCCCGGCGATTCAGGGCGCCTCGGTCGCCGCAAGGCGGGTTCCGGGAAAACGATTAATCGCGCGCCTGGTATCGGACGATGGGAACCTCGAGGTTGAATGGCGGGCGGTCCTGCACGACGGCGCCAATGCAATACGTCAAGAGCTGGTTTTCACCGCCCAAAAGCACCCGATCCCAGTTGAGGAACTGCGGCTCGTGGACTTGCCCCTGGCCGATGCCGCCGTAGCCGGGACCGTGCCGGGGTCACCGGTGGCGTCCGGCCATTTCTTTTTTGCCATTGAACATCCCGATGCGCGGAGCGAGGTCATCAAGGATGGCACGCTGGTGCGGGCGATATGCGGATTGGCAATAGATACCAACCTCCCGCCCCAGGTTCCCCTATCGGTCGCGTCCGTTGTCGGAGTGGTACCCGAGGGGCAACTGCGTCGCGGTTTTCTGTATTATGTGGAACGTGAACGGGCGCATCCGTACCACCCGTTCCTGCATTACAACTCGTGGTATGACATTTGTTGGGGCGAGATCAAAATCGGCGAACCCGACTGCCTGAAGGTCATCGACGCCATTGGTCGAGAGCTGATCCAAAAAAGGGGGGTGCCACTGGCTGCTTTTGTCTGGGACGATGGTTGGGATGATCCGAAAACCTTGTGGCAGACTTCGGCCGATCATTTCCCCAACGGCTTCGCTCGAGTGTTGGCTGCGGCTCGCCGGTATCATTCCACGCTCGGCTTCTGGCTGTCTCCATTTGGCGGCTATGGGAAACCGGCGCAGGACCGGCTGGCAATGGGCAAGCGCCAAGGCTTCGAACTCGGCCCCCGAGGTTTCTCCCTGGCCGGTCCCAAATACTACGAACGATTCCTCGCAACCTGCCGGGATATGATCGAGAAGAACGGCGCCAATTTTTTCAAGTTCGACGGGCTGGCGCGCGATTTCAAGGAAACCGAGGCAATGCTGCGGCTCAGCCGCGCCCTGCGCGAGCTCAAGCCCGACCTGTTTCTCAGCATTACCACCGGGACATGGCCATCCCCGTTTTGGCTTTGGTACGGTGACTCCACCTGGCGCGGCGGCGGGGACATGGGTTGGTGCGGCCAGGGCTCGAAACGCGAACAATGGATCACCTATCGCGACGCCGAAACCTTTCAAAACGTCGCGCGTCCGGCGCCGCTTTATCCTTTGAACGCCTTGATGAATCAGGGCTTCGCAAATGCGCGGCACGGGATGGCCTCCGAATTGGGGAGTTCAGCGGAGGAGATTCGACACGAATTACGGTCCTTTTTCGCCTGCGGCACCTGCCTGCAAGAGCTCTATATGACCGCCGATATGATGACCGCCGTCAACTGGGATGACTTGGCGGAAACGGCTGCCTGGTCGCAACGAAATGCCGATGTGCTGGCGGATACCCATTGGATCGGAGGGAACCCGGCTGACGGTCAAATCTACGGGTGGGCTTCGTGGTCCCCGCGCAAAGGCGTCCTGGCCCTGCGGAATCCGAGCCCGCAATACGCCACGATCAGCATCGATATCGGGAAAGCGCTCGAACTCCCCGCCGGCGCACCTTCCGATTATCGCCTAAAAAGCCCTTGGAAATCCGATGCATCCCTGCCTGTCATCGAAGTTCGCGCCGGTTCCCCGCACACCTTCCAGCTCGAACCGTTCGAGGTCCTCGTTTACGAGACGCTGGCTCACGCCAAATAAGGGATCGTCAATGGCCCCTGCGGCAGTACCGCAACCCGCGCGTCCGGACCCAGCCGGTCGAGTCTACGTTTGATCTCGGCACTGATATCCGCGCAGGGGATGAGATGCGCGGCGCGGACGGTTTTGTCGGGAAGCGAACTGTGCACCAGCACCTCGGCCTTCCGCTGGACCAAGGCCTGGATTTGCGCCTGCCATTGCTCCGGCCGGACAAAACCCGGCGTCGCCAGCAGCATCAGGATTTCCTCCGGCCCGCTGACGCTCCGAAGCAGAAGATCAAGTTGGCTGTCCGCGGGCACCCCTTCGCGGCATTCGGCGGCCAGGCTCCCGGTGCGGCGGATGCCCCGGACATCCCCATCAGTTCGCACGATCGGGTGTACTTAAGCGATCAGACCTCCAATACCGTTTCCGTCGTTGATCCCGCCAGCGAAAAGCTGTTGGGCGTCATTCGTTTCGGCGATCCGACGCCAGGCAATCTGAGCCCGCTTTACAA
>JAMCZD010000060.1 GCA_023473405.1 Candidatus Omnitrophota bacterium | reverse complement strand
TCGCTCTTTCTTCGTTTTCTGGTTGCACATTTTCAGTAATGCTGCGTATTCTATTCGCAGCATTATTCGGAATATGGGTCAAAAATCAAGGATAAAGCCTATTTTCGCACGGTCCAAACGGGTCGCCAATGGAATGGCTATAGCACACAGGACGCCGATTCAGGGCTTCCCATTGACCTTGGCAGATGATGCCAGCAAGCCGGGAACGAAATCAAAAGGCATCGGCCCCACCTAGAACCGCCGGAATTTCACCATGCCAAGCCCGATTGAATTCATCGTGCAATTTGTCCTCGAAAAGGCTGTTGATGAGCCATTTTGGCGGCGCGCGCATATATATCGCGCCTTGGCGACGGTGGTCGGGGACCCAAAGGAATCCGAACAATTAGAGAAATTGGCCGGTGAACTCGAAGCGGCGGAGAAGCGATGCCGGGATTTCGAGCAGGAATTCATTAAGAGGACGGGAGCGCCTTAGAAAAGCGGGACAATTTGGATTGGGCAGGGACGCGGCCCCGAGTGTACCAATTCAAAACGGCCGGAACGGATTCAACTCTGTGCCTGACATCCCTTGGGCACTTCCGAAGAGAGAAAGTGGGACCCAGTGGAATGGATTTCTACCAGGGGGGACATGAAGAAGATACTGGTGGTTGATGACGACACGTTCGTTCGGCGAATGCTATCACTTTGGTGCGCCGCGCAAGGCTATGAAACGCTGGAGGCGGATAATGGTTTGGCTGCGCTCGACCTGGCTTGTCGTTATCGGCCGGATCTTGTCATAAGCGACGTTGCGATGCCCGGCATGGGCGGTTACGCGTTGTTGTCAGCGTTGCGGGCGATGCCAGATACAGAGGACATTCCAGTGCTCATGATTTCCGGTCAGCCGAGGCCGGCTTGCGAGCGGGTGAAGCCGGATGGTTTTCTTCAAAAGCCTTTCCAGGTTTCGAACTTGAAGGCCTTGATCCAGGTTTCCCTTGGTCTTACTCCCCAGACCGGCCGCGAATCGAATCGGCTCTGAACTAATCCGCGCGCACGCAGGACTCGATTTCGTCGACGGTGAATGGGACGTTGTCGACGATTAAGCCCAGGCTGAAGTCACGGTCTGGCTCGATGAATAGCCGCTCTTCCTGCAAACGGAGCTTTCCCCGCAAGCGGATGCCGTTTTTGAGCCAGACCTCGACCGCATGTTCAAGCGGCAATCCGAGGCGCCGCGCCAATTCTTCCATAGCTGCCCGGCGTTGCGTGTGCCATTGGGAATAGCCGCGCTCTTCCGGTTCGGCATTGAATCTGATTTCGAGCTGCTTATCGAATGGCTCGTTCATAAATCGAACTGCTTTTGGCAGAGAATATGGATAATATCAATGCTTAATGAATGGAAGCTACGGTTTTTCGAGAACGAGCAGCCAGCCGCGACCGGGTTGCACGGTGATTTCGTCATTGGGCTGAAAACTCGCCGCTTCCTGGAAGCCGCCAATGGCCGGGGCGCGCAGGATTGCCTTTTGCGGCTCCAGGCCGAGGGCGTGCCAATCCAGATTGAGGCGGCATGAGACTGGTTCGTTGGCCCAGCTAGCCAAGGCGATCAAGGTTTTGTCAGGTTTAACGTATGCGGTTGCCAGGAGATCGCCTCGGCCGGTTTGGACGGGGCAATGGGCGGTCCAATAGCCGCGCATCCGGGCGTCCTGGATGCCGAACTGGTCCCAGAGTTTCCAGAGGTTGCGCGGGTCGCCTCCGCCGTAGGGCAATCGATTGGTCATGCCATAGACCATGCCGCGCCAGGGATTGCCGACACCTAGCATCTCGCCGAACAAGCCGAAGGGGATGCCCGAGAGCTCGATCAGCCAGTATTGGGGTGACTCGTTGTAATTGAATCCTTCGCCGAGCCACAGGCTGTCGATGTAGGGCAGATGCTCCATGTTCTGGTCCACGATGTTGTTCATTCCGTATTGCGGCAAGTAATGATTGCCGCAGTGGAAATCGATGAGACAGCCGGGCCGGGTCCGGTCCATGACCTTGCGCAGACGTTTCATGATCTCGCGGTCGTATCCGATTCCATCGAGGTAAATCCCGTCCACGACGGCATTGCGGATGAGCCATCGCATGCCTTCGAGGTAATAATTATGCCATCGCGACAAACCGGCGGTGGCGATCGAGGCGTCCCAGCGCGCGTTGCCGAAAGGTTGGTGCCAGGCGGGCACGTAACCGGTCACCAGGTGTTCGCAAAGCCAGGCATGCCGGTCTGCACTGCAAGTTGAAAGGAACCACGGACGCCTGGGAACTCTACAACCTGAAGAGCTCCGGTGTTCCCGAGAGCTGGAACAACGGCGGCAAGGGCGGAGTCGCCCTCAGTGAAGAATCAGCCGGAACCGTCCTCGTCCGTGCCTACAGCGGCGAACGCCATCTCGACCAGGGTCAAGAACTCCTGTTCCGCTTCGGTTTGATGATAACCCCGGTCAAGGTCCTGAATCCGGCCCATTGGCATTGGCGTTACTGGCACGCATATTCGCCCGTGCAGGAAGTGGCAACCAACGGGGCGAACATAATCAATATCCATCACGCCAATGAATTGAATCCATATATCAATTACCCATTCCTCGAGGTGGATAAATTGAGGAATTACACCCGCGAGGCGCACGAGCGCGGCATCAAGGTTAAGCTGTATTATACCATTCGCGAGCTCAGCAATCACGCCGCGGAAATCTGGGCCCTCCGAAGTCTGGGCAACGAGGTCTATCGCCAGGGACCAGGATTCAGAATCGCCGACGAATTCACGAATCAATCGCCCGCATCGGGCGATGTGACTACCGGCAATGCCT
>JAMCZD010000188.1 GCA_023473405.1 Candidatus Omnitrophota bacterium | reverse complement strand
TCGTTGACCACCGCGACACCGCCGGCCAACTTGGCCAGGCGTTCCTGCAGCTTCTCGCGGTCGTAATCGGAGGTGGTTTCCTCGATTTGGCGGCGGATTTGGTTGACGCGGCCTTGAATTTCGGACGATTTTCCATGGCCTTCGACCATGGTGGTATTTTCTTTTTCGACCACGACGGATTTGGCCCGTCCGAGGTCGTCCAAACTCAACGATTCGAGCTTGATTCCCAAGTCTTCAGTGATGCACCTGCCGCCGGTGAGGATGGCGATATCCTCGAGCATGGCCTTGCGGCGGTCGCCAAAGCCGGGGGCCTTGACGGCGCAGGCTTGGCCACCTTCTCGAGGATGGGCAGGAGGTCTTTGAGGCTGCTGATTTTCTTCTCGTAAATAAGGATGTAGGCATCCTCGAGACGGGCTTCCATGGCCTCGGCGTTGGTCACGAAATAGGGCGACAGGTAACCTTTGTCAAATTGCATGCCTTCGACTACTTCGAGCGTGGTCTCGATCGATTTGGCTTCCTCGACCGTGATGGTTCCATCCTTGCCCACCTTGTCCATGGCGTCGGCGATGATTTCACCAATGGTTGTATCCCAGTTGGCGGAGACGGTCGCTACTTGTTTGATCTCTTCCTTATCTTTGACCTTTTTCGATATTTTCGAGAGCTGGTCCACGGCGGCGTCCACCGCCTTAAGGATTCCACGCTGCAGGCTGATGGGATTGGCCCCGGCGGTGACGTTTTTCAAACCGGCGCGGAAAACGGCCTCCGCGAGTACCGTTGCGGTGGTGGTTCCGTCCCCGGCGGCGTCGCTGGTTTTACTGGCGACCTCGCGCACCATTTGGGCGCCCATGTTTTCCAGAGGGTCCTTGAGCTCGATCTCCTTGGCTACCGTGACACCATCTTTGGTCACAGTCGGAGAACCGAATTTTTTGTCCAGCACGACGTTGCGGCCCTTGGGTCCGAGGGTGGCCTTGACGGCGCGGGCGAGTTGTTCCACGCCTCTCATGAGGGATTGGCGCGCGGACTCTTCGAAGACTAATTGTTTAGCTGCCATAGTATTTCCTTTGGTCTATTGGTTCAAAAGTTATTCCAGGATCGCCAAGAGGTCGTCCGAGCTTAGGATTTTGTACTCCTTGTTATCCAATTTAATTTCGGTGCCGCCGTACTTGCTGATCAGCACCCGGTCGCCCTTCTTAACTTCGAAGGGGACCTTTTTGCCTTCATCATCGGTTTTGCCTGTTCCGAGCGCCACGATGATGCCTTCGGTTGGTTTTTCCTTGGCGGTGTCAGGAATGATAATCCCGCCTTTTTTGACTTCCTTCTCTTCAACCGGTTCAACCAATACCCGGTCGCCGAGCGGTTTAACGTTCATAGCCATAATGACTTTGGTTTTTCGTTTATTGTTGTTGTGTTTTTAGCTGGATCAAATCCCGCCGCACTCGCTGCAGGAAATCAGTTGCCAGACTGAAAAATCCTCTCAAACGCTCAGGTTTGGATGCGCCTTTCCTGCTGGAGCTTCAGCGTTGGTCTTTTTTCTCATCCACTACCTCCGCGTCGATTATGGGGCCTTCGTCTTTTTTAGCGCCGGCATGGGCTTGATCGCCGGCGGGCGGTTGTGTGGTTTCCTGGGCTTTGCCGGCGCGGGCTTGTTCGGCGGCGGCCTTGTAGAGCTCGGACGAAACGGCTTGCCAGGCCTGGTTCAACTTATCGTTGGCTGAGCGGATGCTTGCCGAATCACTTCCCTTGAGGGCCTCCTTTACCTCGGATATGGCGCTTTCGATCTTGGTTTTGTCCGAAGCGGAGATTTTATCGGCGTTTTCGCGCAGCATTTTTTCCGAGCGATATACCGCGTTATCGGCCTCGTTACGCGACTCGATGGTCTCGCGCTGCTGGCGGTCCTCTTCGGCGTGGAGTTCGGCCTCCTTGCGCATATTTTCAATCTCATCTTTGGCCAGCCCACTGCTGGCCGTGATAGTTATCTTCTGTTCCTTGCCGGTGCCGAGGTCTTTGGCGCTGACATGCAGGATGCCGTTGGCGTCGATGTCGAAGGTCACCTCGACTTGCGGGACACCTCGAGGCGCCGGAGGTATATCGGTCAGATGAAACTTGCCGATGGTCTTATTGTCCCGTGAGAGTGGGCGTTCGCCTTGGAGCACGTGAATCTCCACACCAGGCTGATTGTCCGAGGCGGTGGAAAAGATTTCCGATTTGCGCGTCGGGATGGTGGTGTTGCGCTCGATCAGCTTGGTGAATACGCCGCCCAGGGTCTCAATCCCAAGCGACAACGGCGTCACGTCCAGCAAAAGGACATCCTTGACCTCGCCCTTGAGCACTCCCCCTTGAATGGCTGCCCCTACGGCCACGACTTCGTCCGGGTTCACACCTTGATGGGGAGGTTTGTTGACCATGGAATGAGCGGTTTCCACTACGCGCGGCATACGCGTCATGCCGCCTACCAGCACGAGCTCGTCGATTTTATCGCTGACCAACCCGGCGTCTTTTAAGCAGCTCTTGACGGGATTCACCGTGCGCTCAAACAATCCGTCGCAGAGCTGTTCCATTTTGGCGCGGGTCAGCTTTTTCGAAATATGCTTGGGACCGCTGGCGTCGGCGGTAATGAAAGGAAGGTTTATCTCATATTCATGCGCGCTGGAAAGGGCGATCTTGGCCTTCTCGGCTTCTTCCTTGATCCGCTGAAGCGCATCGGGTTGCTTGCGCAGGTCGATGCCGTAATCCTGTTTGAACTCGTCGAGAATCCAATCCATGATGCGGGCATCCCAATCGTCTCCACCCAGGTGCGTATCCCCGTTGGTGGCCTTGACCTCGAACACCCCGTCGCCAATCTCCAAAACCGAGATATCGAATGTGCCGCCCCCCAGATCGTATACGGCAATCTTTTCGTCCTTCTTTTTGTCCAAACCGTAAGCGAGGGAAGCCGCCGTCGGCTCGTTAATGATCCGGAGAACATCCAACCCGGCAATGCGCCCGGCGTCCTTGGTGGCTTGACGCTGCGAGTCGTTGAAATAAGCCGGAGTCGTTATTACCGCCTGGGTAATCTTCTCGCCTAACCGCATCTCCGCGTCAGCCTTGAGTTTGCCAAGGATCATCGCCGAGATTTCCGGCGGGCTGAAAGTCTTTGGCTTGCCGTCCACTTCCACCTCGACCGCGACGTCCCCATTCGAGGTCCGAACAACCTTATAAGGGACGCGTTTGATCTCCTCCGACACTTCATCAAACTTGCGTCCCATGAAGCGTTTGATCGAATAAATGGTGTTGCGCGAATTGGTTACCGCTTGCCGCTTGGCCGCCTCACCAACCAATCGCTCGCCGTTCTTCGTAAAGGCCACAACCGACGGAGTGGTTCGCCTGCCCTCGGAATTCTCAAGGACCACTGGCTCCCCGCCTTCCATAACCGCCATGCAAGAATTGGTCGTGCCCAAATCGATACCGAGTACTTTAGCCATAACGTCTCAAATTAAATTCAAGACATAATCCAGCAAAGACGATGCCAGCCTCATTAAATATTTATAATCCGTTCATAACTAATAAGTTACAAATGCTATCCGGCTATACCAGCGGATTTCTCTGCGGGTCATTATGGCGCATTTTGACCCATCTCGCCGCTCCCTGTCTCAGTTCATTGCGTCACACCGCGGGGAATTCCCCGTAATACCGTGGCGGCGTGGGGCGTGGCTCAGCGCGTTTGCGATCACTGGTTGGAAGGTATGGGGGATTTCGTCGCGATCTCGAAGAACCGGTCGATCTTGGACTTAACGGCGGCGTCCATGGCGATCAGAGGCGGCCAGGGGCGGTTGAAGCCTTCGCCAGCCAACTTTCTGGTAGCGTCGATGCCTAATTTGGTAGCGACAGCGGGTCCGCTGGTAGCATGGTCCAGGACGTCGGCTGGGCCCTTGGTAAAGACGCAATCCCGTTGCGGATCGGTGGTGGCGCCGAGGCGAAAAAGGACCTCACGAGTGTCGTGAACGTTAACGTCTTCGTCCACGACCACGATGTATTTCGTGAACATCATTTGCCCCATGCCCCAGAGCCCATACATGATTTTGAAGGCCTGCATCGGGTAACTCTTCTTGATGCTCACAAAGACCAGGTTATGGAAAACGCCCTCGGCGGGCATGGCCAGGTCCACCAACTCGGGCATGCTCATTTTCAAGACGGGCAGGAACAATCGCACACTGGCGCTGCCGATATAAAAATCTTCCATCGGCGGGATACCGACGATGGTGGCCGGATAAACGGGCTGGCGACGATGGGTGATGCAGGTGAGGTGGAAGGCTGGATACAGGTCCGGCAGAGAATAATAGCCGGTGTGATCGCCGAAGGGCCCTTCCATTCGCAATGGTTCGGTGGGATCGACGTATCCTTCGAGGACAAAATCCGCCTCGGCCGGGACCTCCAGGTCAATGGTTTCACACCGAACCAGCTCCACTGATTTTTTGCGCAAGTAACCCGCTAGAATGAACTCGTCCAATCCGTCGGGTAATGGCGCGGTGGCGCAGAAAGTGAAGGCTGGATCGCCTCCGAGAAAAACGGCGACCGGCATGCGCCGTCCGGTTTCGTAATAGCTTCGGCCGTGTCGGGCGCCGACCTTCTGCAATTGCCAATGCATTCCCGTGGTTTGCCCATCAAACACCTGCATCCGGTACATCCCCACATTGCGTTCGCCGGTATCGGGGTCTTTGGTAACCACGCAGGGCAGGGTGAGATAACGGCCTCCATCCAAGGGCCAACACTTTTGGGGGCAGGTCAAGAAGGGTAAGGGGGGGGTGCAATGGAAGACCGGGTGCGGCGATTCCTGATTAAACCAATGAACGACCTCTTTGCACGGGCCGGACTTGACCATCTTCGGTTTGGCGTGCCGCAGGTCAAGGGCCGTGCCGAGCAATTGAATCGCTTGGCGAAAGCCGGCGGGCGGTCTTGCCTTGAGCAGAGAACCAAGCTCGTCCGCCAGGGCATCTATCGAATCCACATTCAGGCTCGTGGCCATGCGACGATGTGAGCCAAGGAGATTGATCGCCAGCGGGAAGGGAGAAGTCTGGCCGCCCACAGTGGGACGCTCGAACAACAGCGCATGGCCGCCCCCCGACTTTTTCATTTCGCGATCGGCAATCTCGGTGATTTCCAACTCGGTGGCGACGGGCAGATGAATTCGGCGCAATTCACCCGCCTTCTCGAGGACACTCAGAAACGCGTGAAGTGAATCAAAGGCCATATGCTGTGCAGAATGCTCATTTCGTTACCCGTCATGCCGCTTAATCAAACCCAGCCGGCCCGCAATCGGCAATCCCAAACCGAACGCGGCTCACTCGACTTCTTGAGTAACGGCCTGCACGATGTTCATTTCACGCCGCTGCAGGAAGTTCCCCAAGCACTCGAGACTCGCCCGATAGAGCACCGCAACCACGGCCAACCACGCCAATGACAGGAGAAAATTCACCGGTCCGGAGGAAAACCAATGCAGATGTTCGAACAACAAACCCAGCGCCGGCGGGACGAATAGGGGCACCATGGCAACCGGAAACAGCAGATGCGTCACAAAAATCAGCGCCATCACTTTGGGCGGCGCCTTGGTGGGTTTGAGCGAACCAGGTGCGATCCGGTAAGGGGCGGTCACGGAAACGAAATTGCCGATCATGCTGAGCAGCAGAAAACCCGATGCAAGCTGACAGATGGCCGCTAGCACAACCCATGGAGGAAGCCGAAGCACCGCGGTGACAAGAACAAGGAAGAGCAAGCCCATCCCGCCGCCAATCGGCAGCAATGAAAGGTTCTTGGCAAGCAAGACATAGCGGCGTTGCGCCGGCAACAGAACCAGGGCGCGAAATCCATCACGGTCGAACCCGAACTGATTAAACAAGAGCTGAACCGTGCTCATGAAGGCAAACGCGACTGCACCGGCCGCCACGAACGGCTTCGCCGCCTCGAGGAATGGCTTGGCCGCTTCGCCGGGTGGTCCCAGCCGGCGTGAGAAATACATCACCCCCAGCAGCAACGGCATGATAATGTTGACCGCCATCATCATTTTCATTTCCGGCGCCCGAGTCAGGGAGCGGAAAAAGGGCGAGGCCATCACGGCGGCTTCTTCGGGAATGCCGGGCAGCTTACGTTCCAGGAATTGCCGCTGAGCCGTTTTGCCGGCCCCAGGCGCTCGCGGCTTCGGAGCAGATTTGGTTGCGGCGCGCACTTGTTCTCCCCGATAAAACCGCACGGTCGAGCGGTAAGCGCTGATCAATCCCATCGCCCCTATGGCAAAGGCACCCAGCGAACCGCCGAGAGCCGGCCAGGCATTGCCTTCGGCCAGGGCCATTGCGCCGTTGCCAACCCATAATGGAGGAATGAATTTATGCGCGCTCAAAAATCCTGGTGGCAAGGCCGGCTTTTGAGCGCGATTTTGCTGCCGGGGTGAAGCCTCCGCCGCCCGTCCCGGTTCATTCCTGCGCGGCGGGGAGAAATGCCGCCGTCCAATCACGTTGAAATAGAGGTTCGGTAGTTGGCCCAGCAGGACCGCTACCACGGTTACCCCGGCAATGACTGCACGCCGCCGCCGCTGGTTTACCATCAGGGAAATCAGCCAGCCGCGCAGGCAATAGGTCAAGGCGGTTACCATGAAAACGAAGCTCAGCGCCAGCGGAAATAACAAGGCCATCACTACCCCCTTGCTCCACATCAGTCCCGTGCAGAGACCCAGTATGCCGGGCAGGAACAATGCCAGACTCAAACTCAGGTGCGACGCCAAATAATTTACCAGGAAGATATGCTTGAGCGAGACCGGCAGGTGCAACAACCGGTTGAGATCAATTGTTTCCGATCGCTGTAGTTCGGTCAGCAGGCCGATCAGCCATACAAAAAGAAACACCACGATGATCACGTCCCAAACCGCCAATAGCACGAGAGGCGACGCCTTCGCCAAACCCAACCCACCCCCAACGAGTCCACCAATCCCGCCGGCCACCACGAGACCAAGCCCAAGGGCCACGACGAAGACCATGATTGCGGCGTTTAGCGGGCTGCCCCGCGTGAACTGATTCCAGGTCAGGCGCCAGCGCAGCCAGAGAACGGTTCGGACTTGGCTCCAGTTCATGTCTCGAGCCAGCTCAGTTTCTGCACCTCGACGCGCTCGCTGCCGACCGCCTTCAGAAATAAGTCTTCCAGCGATCCGTTCCGGCGAATCTGGTCCATCGGGGCCTGGTGAACCAGCTTGCCCTTGGCAATGATCCCGACATCGGTGCACAGTTTCTCGACAATTTCCAACACGTGCGACGTCAGGAAAACCGTCGCGCCACGTTCGACACAGCGCTTTAACGTGTCTTTCAAAATTCGCGACGCAACCGCGTCCACTCCTTCGAAAGGCTCATCCAAAAACAAGAGTTCCGGGTTTGGAATGAGTGCCGCCGCCAAGGCGAGCTTCTTCTTCATCCCATGAGAGAACTCGACGGTCAGTTTCCTTTCCTCGCTTTCGAGGTTCATCATCTCCAGCAATTCCTGGCACCGTTCACGCACGGTAGGCAAAGGCAGCAGGTACATGCGACCGATGAACGTCAAGTACTCACGCGCGGTTAGGTTGTCGAAAAGCGCGAGGTCCTCCGGCACCACTCCAACCCGGCGTTTCACTTCCCGCGCCCGATGCATATTGGCCATATCCTCGCCCAGGATGCGGAACGTTCCGCTGGTGGGCGCCAGTAGACCGGTGAGCATCTTGATCGTGGTGGACTTGCCGGCGCCGTTGGGACCAAGAAAGCCGTAAAACTTCCCCGGTTCAACCCGCAGATCGAGGCCGTCCACCGCGCAGAAGTTCCCAAAGCGCCGGGTCAAACCATTCGTTTCAATTGCCAGGGTCATCGATGCTGTCAAGATTGACACCCTGAAACGAACATCAAATCTTGTCAATTCTTCCCGCTGATTGGTCTGGCCGCAATCTGGGAATTAGAAAAAGTTTTTTCTTGAGCAGGACGCGAGCCGCTTAATAATGGCGCTTCGCTATTTATGTGCCGGCTGTTGAGACGAATCAGGAAGACTGGAACCGGGCCTGTGTATAACGGGCCTTGGTTAGGTTGCATGGGAATTCTTTGCTTGTTTTTGGTTTTAGTCGCTTTTTCATGGAATGAAGGCACTCGCTTCGTTCCATTCCAGTCGACTTCCCCGCTCGGCAGCTTGTCCGCAATTCATGCGCTGAAGCTTGAGAAAAAGTGGTTCCGAGCTATCGCCTCATCCATTACTGTCCTGGATGAGCGGAAGTCCGAGCCTCGGAAATGCGTCGAGTGCAAGTCTGGTAGTTTGGAATGCCGGCTTGCTGGTCAGGAAGTGTTCGAAACAAGGCGGGCATGGATTCAGCCCACAGGGCATCCATCATACTCGGCGCTTTCTCTGCCGATGGTTTGTTGAGGGCACAGAGTCTGGCAGCGGCTTGTTTTTGGCGTTGTGCCGGCTGGCACAACGATAAGGAGGGAGACCTTTTTCAACCGCTTCCGTGTATCTCAAGTCAACTCTGAACTTCCAATGAAAGAACCTTGTGCCCGAACTGAGTCGAATCAAAACGCGAGAATGAACCCATGTAAACAGCAACCAGTGATGCGATATCCCAACTTAGAATCCTGGCTCTGCGCCGGGCTACTGGCCACCGCAATCGCGGCGGCTCCACAACCCGTTGCCAATGCGGCTGATGAATACACCTTTACAACGCTGGCCGGCGCTGCAGGCCAAGAAGCGGGCAGCGCGGACGGGGTCGGCAGCGCGGCTCGGTTCTATCAACCCGAGGGCGTTGCGGTGGACGGAGCGGGCAACATCTATGTGGCGGATACTTACAACCACACCATTCGGAAGATCACACAGGACGGGGCGGTGACCACTTTGGCCGGCCTGGCGGGTAAGGCCGGCAGCGCGGATGGGGTCGGCAGTGCGGCTCGGTTCTATGAACCCGAGGGTGTTGACGTGGACGGAGCAGGTAGCGTCTATGTGGCGGATGCCTGGAACCACACTATTCGAAAGATCACCCCCGACGGGACGGTGAGCACCCTAGCCGGCCTGGCGGGTAAGGCCGGCAGCGCGGACGGAATCGGTAGCGCGGCCCGATTTTACTTTCCAGTGGGCGTGGCGGTGGACAGCGCCAATAACGTCTATGTTGGGGATTCCGACAATTCCACCATTCGCAGGATCACCCCGGATGGGGTGGTCAGCACCTTGGCGGGGCAGGCCGGGGCGTTGGGTCTGGCCGACGGGACCGGTAGCGCGGCGCGTTTCCGGTGGCCGCAAGGAGTGGCTGTGGACAGCGCAGGAAACGTGTATGTGGCGGACGATTACAACAACGCCATTCGGAGGATCACTCCCGGCGGGTTAGTAACTACGCTTGCCAGGGGAGTGTTTGATTGGCCTGAAGACGTAGCCGTTGACTGGAGAGGCAATATCTATGTAGCAGCGGAGGACAGTGACGTCATTCAGAAGATGACTCCGAATGGGTTTGTCACCACAATTGGGGGATTGGCTGGGCACCAAGGGAGCGCGGATGGGACCGGCAGCGCTGCCCGATTTGACTTTGCAGTGGGCGTGGCGGTGGACGCGGCTGGAAACCTTTACGTCGTGGATAATGATAACTGCACAATTCGTAAAGGTGTGCAGACGTTGTCCGGCGGTTTCTGCTGGCAGTCCGCACAGGTCTCAGCCAGCGAAAACGCGGACACCCTCCGTCTCACGGTGGAGCGACAAGGCACCAACACCGCATCCGCCACGGTGCAGTACTTCACAACATCAGGCACTGCTCAAGCGGGTAGCGATTTTGTTGCAACCAACGGTGTGCTCACCTTCGCCAGCGGCCAAACCAACCAGACGGTCGCCATTCATCTGGTGGACGACTCCGCCTTTGAAGGACCGGAGACCTTCACGGTGTCCTTACGGGACTCGAGCACCAACGAGAATATCATGAACCCATGGGTAACAACCGTCACGATCATTGATGACGAAGACAGTGACAGCGACGGCCTACCCGACGCCTGGGAAGTACAGCACTTCGGCAGCACCACTGCCTACGATGGCACAGTCGATCCCGATGGTGACAGCAACAACAACGCCACCGAGTACGCCGACGGCACCGATCCGACCGACCCCGCTTCCGCCAAATACGCGCTCACTGTAACGACGCTGGGGGAGGGTGCCGTGACCCGCACACCAGACCTGCCCAAATACGACCTCGGTGCTGTGGTAACCCTGAGCGCTGTCCCCGAGTCTGACTGGAAGTTCCACCACTGGACCGGCACGACCAACAGTGCAGGCAATCCCGCCACTTTAACGGTGCTGACCAATGAAACCATCGGCGTCGTGTTCTCCCCGTTGGCGGGGAACCTTATTCCTCTCGCGCTTTGGCCCGTATCAGCGGGAGAGAGTGTCTCCGACATAAACATCGCCGGACACCATGTCTACGCGCACCTGCTCCAGACAGACCACAGGCCGGACTCCTATGTGATCCTGGATGTGAGCGACCCGACCACTCCAGTGCAGCTCGGGAAATTTAACGCCATGGCCGGCGGTCGTGTGGCCGTTTCCGGCCACTTGGCCACCGTCGCGGGCGGGGGATATCTCGATATCTTCGACGTGAGAGACCCCAGTAATCCGGTTGCGCTCGGCAGTTGGGATGCGCCGGGCTACAGCAGAGTGGCGTTGCAGGGCGATTATGCGTATGCGGCGAGTTCACTGGGGGAGGTGATCGTGGATGTGAGCGATCCCGCTAATCCGACCCGGATGGCATTGCTGCCTGACAACACCGGCGGCTGGTGGTGCATCGACATTGCAGCGATAGGGCACTACGTGTACGTGACCGACGTGGACGGCGGCTTCTCCGTGATTGACGTCGCAGACCCTCTGAACCCGGCAAGAATCGATGGCGGCTTTGCGCTTGGGTTCATGAGAATAACGGGAAACCGCCTTGCCGTGGACACGGGCACAGGTGACCTATGGGGCACCGAAGACGAAATATACGATGTAACCGATCCGGCTCAGCCACTCCATCTCTGTACTCTGCCGATTTTCGGTCCCGTCGTCGCCGCTGAGGGCTATGCGTACGTCGGCAGCGGCACCAACGACGGCCAGGAGAATGGTCTTTATGTCTTTAACATCAGCGATCCTGCCAACCCTGTGCAGGAGGCTCTGATTCCGACGGCCGATCCGCCCTTGGACATCGCGTATGCCAATGGGTGTGTGTATCTGGCCGAGGGAACCAACGGCCTTGCCATTTTCGGCACTACTACGCCCATCCCAGCCAGACCGAGGATTGTCCAGGCTCAGCTCCTGAGCGACGAGGCCTTCCAGTTCATGCTCCAAGGCCCGGCTAGGAGCAACTATGTCATCCAAGCTTCCACGAACCTATCGACCTGGATACCCCTGGCGACCAACTCGATCCCGGCGGAAGGCGTGCTGATGGTAAACGACCCCGCCAGCACCAATCGGCCAACGCGGTTTTACCGGGCAGTGCAGCGGTAAATAACAGAGCGAGAAATTTGCCGGACTCCGCATGTTTGGCCGAAGCCGTGCCGAGCCAATCCCCAGCGGCGCCTCCTCCGTCCTTGCAGGCAGTTCCTGCTTCTTGGCGGGGGAGTCAGACAGGGAAGGTGACAAAGCGGCTGAATCGAGGCGGCAAGGCCCAAGCGAGAAACGGCGTTTGAAAACCAACGAAAGAAAACAAGAAATGAATTATCTGCGAACACTCCTTGAACTGGGTGCCGGCCTGGTCATTGGCGCCGGAGCCGTGAGCCTCTGGGCCAACACGGCGTCCATAAAAATCGAAGACTATTCCTTTGTCCTCGAACCGATCACCTATACGGAGCCGGGCTACGCGGCCACCACCATCTTCACCACCTATGACGGCGGCAGTGGCGCGCCGCTCCACGACGGCGACACCTACAGCGCCGAGGTCAAGCCCGATTCCTCCGGCTCTGCCACGTATCGAACCGACTACGTGACCATGGATGCCTTGGGCTTGGAATCCTACGGCACCATGGTCTTCACCATCCCCAACACCGACAGCGACGGCAATGGCCTGCCCGATGTGGTGCAAAAAGACAAAGCGGTCTCGCTGAGTCTTACCGGCACCCAATACTGCCAATATGCTCGCGATAACGACGGCCAAAACATCACCTTTTCCGGAACGATCACCCGCAGCGCCGGTTCCGCCACCGGCACTGTGGTGGTCAGCGGTCCAACGCTGCCGGAGATGTCCACTTCGTATCATCTGATCGGCGGCGACGGTACCCTGACTTATGATCCCCAAAGCGGCGACAGCACCTTCGTTATTCAAATGTGGCCCGTGGGCGATTGGAGCAGCCAACTGAATGGTCGCGCCACACTTTCAAAGAACGGTCCCAATGAAATCACCATGGCCAATTTGCATGGCGACACCTTTTCTTTCACCGCTAACGTCGTCATGCAGCGCCAAGGCAACACATACTGCAGCCAAGGGCAAATTAGCGACGGTTACGACGCCACTTCCTGGCCCGATTATCAGGGTTGCCTGGTGGAAATTGCGGATTCGAACGACGCCGACGGCGACGGCATTCCGGACCTGACCGATGATCCTCTTGGCCTTTCGTTGGAAGACGCCCTCGATGCCCCTGCCGTCTCCTGGACAACCGGCGGTGCCGCCGGTTGGGCCGCGCACACGGACCAGAGCCATGACGGCGTGGACTCGGCCCGCAGCGGCGGCATCGGCGACAATCAGACGAGTTGGCTGGAAACCACTGTGACCGGCCCCCTGCCGCTCAGCTTTTGGTGGAAAGTCTCGTCGGAAGAAGACTATGACTACCTGCGCTTTGCCATCGATGGCGTGGAACAAACCAAGATCAGCGGGGAAACCGATTGGCAACAGGAGCGCTTCAATCTTTCCGCGGGAACGCACACCTTGCGCTGGAGCTATACCAAAGACGGCAGCGACAACAGCGGCAGTGATGGTGGTTGGTTGGACCAGGTGAGCTTCGCGGTGGAATCGTCGTTCCATTGGGCGGCCGGTGATGTCACGGTCCGGGAAGATGCCGGACAGGTGACGCTCAACGTGCGGCGGGTCGGATCGTCCACGGGCCCGGCCAGTGTGGACTACTTCACCACCAACGGCACGGCCCAGGCCGACAGCGACTTCGTGGCGGCCTCCGGCACAATCGCGTTCGCCGACGGCGAAACGAACCAATCCGTCGTCATCACGATCCTCAACGACACGCAGTGGGAGGAGAACGAGACTTTTGGCGTTGGGCTGCGTAACTCGTCTTCCGGCTACACCGTCGGCTCGCCGGCCCAGGCCACGGTTACCCTCACCGATGACGAGGAACGACCGGTCGGGGCAAGCCCGATCCTGTTCACCTCGGATCGCGACGGCGACTTCGAGATTTTCATCATGAACGACGACGGCTCCGGGCTCCAGCAGTTGACCTCGAATACCAACAAAGACAGCAAGGCCCGCTGGGCGCCCGACGGACGCACCATCTACTTCATCCGTGACGACGACGAGGTCTGGAAAATGGACCGGGATGGGCAAAACCAGCAGCGCGTCACCGACGGCGAATCGGTGGCGGTGTCGCCCGACGGCAAAACTCTGGCAATCGCCCGGTTCGTGGATTTCTATTCGGCGCGAGAGCTGTATCTCCGGGACCTGGCAACCGGTCACGAGATCAAAATCGCCAAGCACACCGGCGAGGATTACCACCCGGACTTCTCCCCCGACGGTCGCCAGGTGGTGTACGTGAACTACTTTCTCTACTACGGGGACTACTACAAAAACCTCTACGTCGTAAACACCGACGGCACGGGCGAGCGGCAACTGACCGATTACGACGAATTCAACCCAGCCTGGCCCGACAACCCGCGCTGGTCACCCGATGGGACGCGGATTCTGTTCAGCAACCATGGGGAAGGTCAGGACGACATCTTGCAGACGATCTCGCCGCATGGTACCAACCACATAGGCTACATCTCCTCTAGCGCCGGCAGCCTCACCTCGCCGGTCTGGTCTCCCGACGGTCACTGGGTGCTGGTTACCTTGAACGGCCGGATTCTCAAGGTGGACTTCCCATACACTACCGCATCCTACCTCACTCCTTCCAATTCGACCGCCTACGTCACGGACTGGTTATGTTCCATCGCGCCGCCCACCCCGGACGTCACGCTGGGGCCACCCCAGCGGAATCCCGATGGCAGCTTCCACTTCGACCTCCAAGGCCCGCCAGCCAGCAACTACGTCATCCAAGTCTCAACCAATCTCACGATCTGGATGCCTCTGGCGACCAACACCATCCCGGCAGAGGGCGTGCTCACGGTAACCGACCCGGCCAGCACCAAACTGTCGCGGCGGTTTTACCGGGCGGTCCAAGCGCAACCCTGAACAAGCGCAATCCCGAACGCATGAATCGAAGCCAAAATGGAAACTACAATAAATCAATGCAAACAGGCAACGCAACCACCTGAAAAGCATCACATGATCCACCATCGTATTCCAAAATCCTGGCTGCGTGCCGGGCTGCTGGCCACCGCAATCGCCGTAGCTTTGTCCTCCGTTGCCAGTGCTACTGACGAGTACACCTTCACCACGCTGGCGGGCCAGGCCGGGCAAACGGGTAGCGCGGACGGGATTGGCAGGACCGCGCGGTTCAATGGGCCCACCGGGATTGCTGTGGACGCTGCCGGCAACGTCTATGTGGCCGATATGCACAACAACACTATTCGGAAGATCAGGCCCGACGGGGTGGTCAGTACGCTGGCAGGACAAGCCGGGCAATCGGGCAGCGCGGACGGGACTGGCAGCGCTGCCCTGTTCTCCAATCCTGAAGGCGTGGCGGTGGACTCTATCGGCAACCTCTATATGGCGGACACTTTCAACTGCACCATTCGGAAGATCACCCCGGACGGGGTGGTGACCACGCTGGCGGGCCTGGCCGGGGATCCGGGGAGCGCGGAGGGGGCCGGCAGCCAGGCGCGGGTCGATTTCCCCACCGGGATTGCTGTGGACGCTGCCGGCAACGTCTA
>JAMCZD010000385.1:809-2834 GCA_023473405.1 Candidatus Omnitrophota bacterium | reverse complement strand
GCCGCGCGAGCCCGACTTCGCGCAGGGTACGGTCTTCGAGGAACCGGAGCACGACCGCGGCGCGGTCCGCCTCGTTCAATTCATGGAGAGCGTCGTCCAGCACGGGACGGATTTGGTCCCAGGCCTGATCGGGCGAGTCTTCCGAAAGCAGCTCATTCATAGTCTGGGCCTCTTCCTCCCGACGCCGACGGTGCCGGTCGGCGCGCCGTAAATTCGCGGCCAGATGGCGGACCGTGGTGTAGAGCCAACCGGCAAGTGAGGGATGGCCCAGGAGCTTAGGAGCCTTGCGCGCCAGTTCCGTGAAGACCGCTTGCGACAGGTCTTCCGCCAGTCCCCCGTCGCCCCCCGTCTCCCTGAGCGCCGCCGAATAGACCAGGTTCATGTGTTCCCGCACCAACTCGGTGAAGGCGCTCTCGGAGCGTTGCTCGACGTATCGTCGCAGTGATTTCAGGTCGTTACTCATTGCCTTCACAATAAGTATGTGCGCCCAACGCAAAAACCGCACAACAAAGTTCGATGGGCACCACGGATTTTCATTGACCGCGGATTTCGTTGATTTACTCCCCAGACCGTACAATCCGTCGTTGGACTTTTCGTGATATACTCCCAATCAGAAAAGGTTGATTGCAGCTTGACCGAGCTGCCCCCATGCATGGGCCCAACCCGCTGTCAGACAAGCTCGCTTAAATGGCGCCACGGCATGCCCCCGATTCATCCTCATGTATCGCTTGGGAAAACAGGAGACATGGAAAGGTAAATTGCATTTCCTGCCTTCCTGCTTTCCTCAGGGATAAAGAAAATGGGTCTTGCCGCGGGGGGGGGCGGACCATCGGTTATTAGCTGAACCAGTTATGACAACCGGTTTATCTCGGTCGGCGATCCCCAGGCCATCTAAGATTACCGATTTAGTTCCAAGGGCCTCAAGCAAGCCATCCTACTTGTCCAACTACGGCGCCGCGTTCATTGACCCCTGGCCTTAGCCCTGGATATTTCATGCTTCCTTTGAAACGCCAACACCATGCCGTAGGAGGGCACACGGCCTACAGCCCTCAAAAGCCCGTCCCTGTGGCCGGGTTCCCTGACCCGGCGTTCAACCTAAATATCCGGGTTAGGCCTGCTCCGCCACCGCCCAACCAACAGCATTCGCCTGACTCCCAATTTGAGCGTGCCTACTTTAAGGCCGAAAAGGCCATGGATGAACTCATTGATTTACTGGCCGCATAACGGTGAAATTCTGATAGAGGTTTTACCAAGAATTTTCTACGAAGGGTCTAATACAGGACGCCCAAGCCGCCGGCGCCGATGCAACGAAAACATGATTCATGCATTGGCCGCGCGCCGGCTGCCACGATTCCGACAATAAACTTGCGGCAAAAACGTGCATCAGCTAGTATAACAAGACATTCAACCAGGAGGTTACCGTATGAGAAGAAAGATACTAATTGTTCTGTGTATCATCGTTGCGGTCGGCCTTGCCGTGCCGCTGATTAACCTGGTAACCGGAAAGCCGATCGGGACGGCTTTGACGGCGAGAAAAACGGATAATCCCGCCTTCGCGCGGGTGCTTGGGGTGTTCGAGGCCAAATGCGCACATTGCCATGTGGCCGGGACGCCGGCGCCATTCTACGCGAGTATCCCCGGGGTGTCGGCTTTGATCTCCGAGGACATTACCGATGGACTGCGCGCCATGGACTTGGTCGCCGAGCTTTTTCCGGGAGACGACGCGAAGGTTTCCGAACCCGCCCTGGCGAAGATCGAACGCGAGATGATCCATGGCGACATGCCGCCGGCAATTTACCTCGTTGCCCATTGGACCAGTGGTTTGAGCGATTCCGACAAAGCGGACATTCACCAGTGGGTGGAGTTGATGCGCGCTCAACACCATTTCTGGCCCGGACTGCCGATTGCCCTGCGCACCACCTTGATCCCGCCGATACCCATCGCGCTGACGGTCGACGCCAAGAAGGCCGAGCTGGGCCGCAAGCTCTACCATGACAAACGTCTCTCGGGCGACGACACGGTGTC
>JAMCZD010000385.1:0-799 GCA_023473405.1 Candidatus Omnitrophota bacterium | reverse complement strand
CCAGTGACTGATGCCGACAAAGGCCGCATTAGCGTCTCGAAGGACGGCAAAGACCTCCATAAATTCAAGGTGCCCACCCTGCGGAACGTGGCGAAGACAAAGAAGGCCGAGCTGGGCCGCAAGCTCTACCATGACAAACGTCTCTCGGGCGACGACACGGTGTCCTGCGCCACATGCCATGACCTTGCCAAAGGCGGCACTGACCAGGAGAAGGTCTCGACGGGAGTGCGCAGCCAAAAAGGCGGCATCAACGCCCCCACCACGTTCAACGCCGCCTTTCAGTTCAAGCAATTTTGGGACGGACGCGCTCTCACGCTCGAAGCCCAGGCCGGCGGTCCGCCTAATAACCCCATCGAGATGGACTCGAACTGGAAGCAGATCATCGGCAAACTCGAGGCCGACCCCGCCTTCGCCCAGGAATTCAAGGCTGCCTATCCCGAGGGATTTACCGACAAGACCATCACGGATGCCATCGCGGCCTTCGAACGAACCCTCCTGACTCCAAACTCGCGGTTCGATAAATACCTGGCGGGCGATGCCAACGCGCTCTCGGACGATGAGGTGCGTGGTTACGCCCGGTTCAAGGACACCGGCTGCGCTACCTGTCACTCGGGTGTTCTGCTTGGAGGCGGCTCATTCGAAATCATGGGGCGGCACGGAGATTACTTCAAAGACCGCGGCGGGCCAGTGACTGATGCCGACAAAGGCCGCATTAGCGTCTCGAAGGACGGCAAAGACCTCCATAAATTCAAGGTGCCCACCCTGCGGAACGTGGCGAAGACAAAGAAGGCCGAGCTGT
>JAMCZD010000463.1 GCA_023473405.1 Candidatus Omnitrophota bacterium | reverse complement strand
AACCATCCAGGTGAACCAGGCGGCGACTGCCAATAGAATCAAGTTGAAGACGCCCAGCGTCTGTGCCACGGCCGTAAAAGAGTGCGGGCAATAGTATAAGGCGACCCCGTAGGCGACGGCCACCAGCATCAGCCAAGGCACGGCGGCAAACTGTGAGCGGGCCAGCAGGTTGCTGACCAGGACATTCGCCAGGGTCAATGGAAGCATCCCCCAGGCGAACCAGGGCACCAACGGGGCGATGGATAGGAATGATGCCTTGTAGATAATGCGCAAAGGCAGCCAGGGAAACAGGGTGCACCCCAACGCCGCCATGCCGCCGGTTAAGGCGGTTGCGCCCAGCGCCAGCGCGAGGACATCGGTCTTCTCCGCTCGAGCCGCGCTCCGAACGATCTTGGGGAACATCACCGCCGTCAGGGGGATGGTGAAAAAGACGAGCCCGCGTCCGATCATGCCGGCGGCGGCGTAGAGGCCGGTCGTATTTTTATCGAAATGGCTTTGCACGATGATCATGTCGGCGCTGAGCATGAACATGCACGTGCCGGTCCCGAGCGTCAGAGGCACCACGCGCGCCAGCCAGGGACGCCAGGCAAACGGCAGGCGCGATTGCCGGCAGAGCGGGCGGATCTGCCACGCGCCCAGGCCAATCGCCACGATCATCCCCAGCAGCGCGCCGGTCATTGCGCCGGCGGCAAGGCCGCCCAATACCAGGACGATCACCGCCACCGATAGGAATCGCCCCGCCCCATTGGCAATCAGCGACCAACCCATCCAGAGGAAGTCCTGCCGTCCTTGCAGCAAGCCTTGAACAATGGGAAACCACAGCGCCGCCAGGCCGATGAATACGGTGATCCACAAGGCGGACGGGTTGTCGATCTTCAATTGAATCAGCAAGTCCCGTTTGAAGATCAGACTGACAACGGCGATGCACAGCCAGATCAGAAAAGTTCCTCGCAACACCCCAAACAGTGTGCCGGCCAGTTGCCGTTGCCGTTCCTCGGTCACCGCCGCGGCGGCCTGCTGCGCAAAAACGGTTTGCAGGCCCGCGGCGGGAATGCCCATCAAATTGAGAATTTGCAGCAGCGTGGTAAAAATCCCGTACTCGGCTATGGGCAATTGCGCGGCGATCTTGTGCACCGCCCACATGAGCACTCCTCCGACCACCGTGGCGAACATCATCCAGCCGCTCTGGCGAAAGAAGGCTAATTTATGTTGATCATTCGTCATGCGCGTTTATGTATTGCTTTTCAGACTCGATGCGCCCATGCCCGCGCAGACGGATTCCACCCAGTCAACCGCCTTCTTGCATAGCACCCGCCAATCGAGCTCGTCCTTGACCCTTTGGCTCGAGCGCATCCCCAAGGCCCGCCGGCGCTCTTCCGGTTCGTTCAACCAGTGCAGGATGGCCTCGCCCAGGCTCGAACCGTCAAAGGCGGCAAAGCGCAACAGCGGTTCGTCGTGGAAGTAACGTTGAATGCCCTTCAACGGCGTGCTGGCAGTAGGCAATCCGACCGCCAAGTACTCGACGATCTTGGCCACAAAGGCGCAGTGCACGCCGGTTGACTCTTCATACGGCACCATCCCGACCGCCGCCGAAGACAGGTGCCGCGCCACCTCGGCGTAGGGCACAAAACCGGTGCACTCGATCCGCGCCTCAGGCGACCGTTGTTTCGCCTGGCCTATGAATTTGACCAGAGCAGCGGTGTGTTGCCCGACGAATTTGAATTGGGTTTCCGGTCTTTCCCGCGCCACCCGGGCCAATGCGCCCAAGGCAATCGGTCCCAAGTGATGATGGTCCAGCGAACCGTGCATGACCACCACCGGGGGGCGATCAACCGGGGCCGGGGCTTCCGCCGGCGGTGGCCGGAACAGCGCGCTGTCATACCCAAAATAGAAGGGCCGAATCCGATCGGGGGGATAACCGGTGCCGGCGAACAAATCCGCCAGCGTGTCCGACACAGTCAGAATACCATCCGCCTGATAGCGGCGGGGCAGAGACAACTCGAAGCGCTCGAGGGCGCGGATGAACCGGCGCGGCGCCAAATAAGCGGGCCAGGTTTCGAGAAAGGCGGTCAGGTAATCCAGAAAATTCATCACCACCGGCAAACGCAACGCGCGCTTCAGCCGCCCGGCTGCCACCGCGGAAATCGAGTGTTGTGAGAAAACCAAATCAAACTTCACCGACCGCGCCTCGCGCTCGACCAGCCGCTGCAGGAAAAACGGATAAAGGAGATACTTCAGATTCCGCCACGCCGTGTATCGTCCCATCCGCCAGGCGGTGAACTCGTGCAATTGAATGCTAAACTTGTGCTTGATTTGGTTTGCGTTTTTTATTTTGGGACAAAAAACGTGAACCGGGTAGCCGCGCCGGACGAATTCCTCGACCAGGTATACCGCCTCGGCAGAACCGCCACCCGACGGCGGATAAAACGGCTCATGGGTGAGGAACGCGACCCTCATCAGATTGAGCTGGGGCGAATCATGGCGGGACCGCGGCAGGCGGAAGCAGTACCAGGGGTCGTGCGAGAAGTTCGGCGATCGTCTGCAGGAACTCCGCGGCCGGCGCGCCATCAACTCCGAGACAAATCGAGCCGTGAGAATAATTTTCACCGGTTTCATTCGGGTGCGAACATCTTCAGCATATTCAAATTGGCCGGATGCGCAACGAGAGAAAACGCAGTGACTTGGCGCGGGCAGGGCGGTTTAGGGAGTGTGGCGCAACGGGTTGGCAAACCTGGCGTGTTGCCAACCACACTTTGCAAAGTGTGGATCAGCACCGTCCGGACGCCAAACATTCAAGAAACCGGCGCACTGGCACAGCGCGGCGGAGCCGCAACC
>JAMCZD010000140.1 GCA_023473405.1 Candidatus Omnitrophota bacterium | reverse complement strand
TGCGTACTCACTTTTTCTTCTATATTCGAAAGGTCTAGCTCCAAGAAAATATTTTTCATTGTATTTTCTTCTCTATCAAAATATTCAAATTCTAATATCTTTTGGGTATTGGGAATAATGAGGTAAGTGAGGGCCAGCATCGCACATATCGAGAGGTACGGCAAGGCCCCGAGGGCAACGAGGACAACCGGGCGAAGGGTTCCGACCAGGGGAATCCTGTGACTTATCATGGCAAGCTCGCTCTCAAGAAGAATGGCTGCGCTGCTTGAAAGGACAATAAGGATGGGGGTAAAAACGATCACGGCCAGATAGTCTGTTACCCTTCTCACGAATGTCCTCGACTCTTGTACCTCCCAGATATGGTTGAGCGTTTGCTCGATATTCTGAATGATGGAGAGAACGGACCAGAATAGCGCGATAAAGCCGGCGCCGGCGATGACGCCCCCCTTCGTCCTCTCCAGCATGGAGTGGGAGAACCCGATGATCTGATCGATCACCTGAGGGGGCCAGTTCATTCCTTGCGCCATTTCCGCGACGCGCGTCTCGGCGATCCTTTCGAGGCCGAATCCGCTTGCTATGCCGAAGGCCATTGCGAGGACGGGGACGATGGAGAAAAGCGAGTAGTAGGTGAGGGACGACGCGCGCATCGAGCACCCATCCCTGATAAAGCCGTGGAACGCAAAAACCATGACACGCAGCCACCGCAAAAGGAAGGCCTCCACAGGAGAAAGATCCTTCAGGCGAATTTTAAAGATTTCCGCAGAAAAGAAATTCATAATCCTCGATGCAATCCTCACGGCTCCTCCTCGATTTCTCTCGTGCTGCCCCTTTTTCCCGAATGGGGTCTCTCACAACTGCCAGCTATTCATTAAAAATATAAGAATCGCAAGGGAACAATGGGCCGTGCTCATCCGTGAAGGAATACCGGCTTCACTTCTTTTTTCTAATTGCGACCTGTCTTTGCGGTAACAATATACGTATTGGAGGAGAACGTTGAAGGAATCATCAAAGCCATCCTTGCCCGCCACCCTGCCGGACGGCTGGACGAACCCGTGCACGGCAGGGTGGCATGTATGTCGAGCAGCATGCCGGTTACAGTATCGCCTGTATCCCGGCGTTCGGGTGGCTCTCGGCGACTCCGAGGAACTCGGCCTGCCAGGGCTTCGTCCTCTCGATCGGCGACAGGGTATGGTGCTCTCCTTCGTTTGTACCGGCAAGGGAGACGAGACTGCTCTCCGGAGATGTGTTCTCCTGCTTGATTGCCAACCCTGGTTTTTGGTTCGCGGTTTTCGCCACGACGCGCCGCGCCGTGGTCAGGAAATCGCCCAGTTGCATCGATTCGCCATTCTGACCGAAAACCCAGCCGCCGGAATGCCGCACGGCTAATGGGGCAGAGTCAACCTTCGGTGTAGAAGAGTTCACAGCGGTTGACAGGGGCTGTATCCCCGTGGAGCGGACACCGCCGGCAAGCGTGGCGCTCATGACTTCGTTTGTCGTTTGGAGGTCATCAAGACCGAGGGTGTGCCCCATTTCGTGCATCACCACTGTAAGGAGATCTGTTCCGGCGGGTGTCGCACCGTTAACAAATTCGGCATCATCGGCAGGCGTCGGATCGATAAACCAACCTTTGCCGGCGGCATCCAGATCAATGAGAATCGTCGCCCCAAGGCTCTCGCCAAGTATGCCGCCCGGCAAATCTGCGGCAATAACCTCGATATCCTCGAGTTTGGCCGTTCCCGCTGCGCCGACGACAAGGCTCCACCTGTTAATTGCCTCCGCCACAATGGGCGCAAGGGCGTCAGAGGAAAGGGCTAACGCTGACCCGTCTCCCTGATTCGCCGCTGCCGCCATCAGAAATGCCGCATTGCCTATGTTGGGATCGTCGCTCTTGAACGTTACCATGTCGAACGATGTGGCGCCGCTGCGGCTGAAGAGCCCGAAATTCCCGTCCGTTACCAAAGCGTTGTAAGTGTGGTTCCCGACCGCCTGGTCGCCCAGCGTCACGCTTACCGTTGTGCCTTTTAGGGTAAGGCCAAGCGTACAGTCGACCCCTGCGGCAATGCTTGCGTTAGTATAGACCACGTCGGTGAACCACCCCTTCGGCGTACGGTGGCCAAGGATGATCTTGCCCGACGAGATAGTGACGAACTTGAAATCATCTCCAGCGTATTGATCATAAATAAATCCGCCCTCGCCAGTCGTGTTGAATGTGGCGGAAAGGTCGACCAGGGACGAAGACATAACATTCACCGACATGAGGTCGATCGCCGGTTCGGTCCCCGGTGTCCCTGCATACCGGCCTGCGGCGAGGGTCCAGGTTCCGCTCAATGGCGCCTCGAAGAGATCCGTGGTTACTGAAGAGAAATCGACCGTCTTGTTGACTGTCATAACCGGCGCCACTCTCTGGAGTGCCACGTTGTCGATGTTCACCTTGCTGTTGTTCGCTCCCAGTCCAACCATGCCGTCTTTCAGCCCGTGGCTCACCCCGTAGACATCGACTCTCGGCTCAAACGTGTAGGTGAGGGTCACCTGGTTGTTGACGGTAAGGATCACGTTCGTGCCGTTGAGGGCGAGGAACAGGTTGTAGTCGATGTCGGACCTCAGCGTCGACGTGAAGGGTTTCTGCACTGCTACCTTCCAACCCGTTGCGTCCCTGTACCCGATCTCCAGTTTGTTTGTTGATACGTTGATACCGGCAAATTTAAAATCGGTTGGGGTTTGATAATCAAAGACAAGGTAGGCATCGGCATTGTACCCGCTCGTCGGCTTCACCGCGTTGATCGTCGCGAGCATCTCGAAGTAGTTCGGGACATATTCGTTCACGTAGAACAGGCTCA